>JBIPLL010000335.1:0-3888 GCA_044368425.1 Beijerinckiaceae bacterium | reverse complement strand
CTGCCGAACGCAGGCGACGTGCGGCGCCGGTCACGGGCGCCCGCCGATCGGCTGCCATGGCAGGAGGATTGCCTCGCCGCCATGTTCGAGGCGCAGCGCGCTGACGCCATAGGTCGTGGCGAGACTGGTGTCGGATAGGGCGACATCCGGCGTGCCATCCGCCACGAGCCTGCCCTCATGCAGCAGGAGCACGCGATCTGCCATCCTGGCTGCAAGGGTCAGGTCATGCGTGACGGCGATGACCAGGGCACCGCACCGGGCCTCGGCGCGCAGCGCCTCCATGATCGCGAGTTGCTGGCGCGGATCGAGCGCGGCCGTTGGTTCATCCACCAGCAGAACCGGAGCCTCGACCGCCAGCACCCGGGCGAGCATCACCCGTGCGCGTTCGCCACCCGAGACGAGCCGCACGTCGCGGTCGGCAAGGTCGAGACAGTCCATCCGCGTCATGGCGGTCTCGACGGCCTTGCGGTCGCTGGTGCGCAGGCGCGAGGGATCTGTCGCACCGTGTGGATAGCGCCCGAGCGCCACAACGTCGCGGGCCGGGAGAGGCCAGTGCACGACATGGCCCTGCGGCAGGTAGGATACGAGCCGTGCCCGGGCGCGGGCATCGAGGCGCGCGAGGTCGCTGCCGTTCCAGGCCATGGTGCCCTGCGCCTGAACGAGCCCCGCAATCGCACGCAGCAGGCTCGTCTTGCCCGCGCCGTTGGGGCCGACCACGGCCACGAACTGGCCGGGGGCGAGCGTGCAGGAGAGGCCGGACAGGACGCAGCGGCCGGCAAGCTCGACCATCAGGCCGCTGATCGAGAGGCCGCCCGCGCCGGCTGTCTGGGGCCCGTTCACGCTCCCGCTCCCGACGCGCCGGCAGTGAGGCTGCGCCGCTCGCGCACGATCAGCCACAGGAAGAAGGGCACGCCGATGATCGAGGTGAGCACGCCCACCTTGATATCGGAACTGGCCGGTATGATCCGCACGGCAATGTCGGCCGCCATCAGCAATGCCGCGCCGCACAGGGCCGATGGCACGAGAAGGCGGGCAGGGTCGTGGCCCACGAGCGGGCGCATCAGGTGCGGTGCCACAAGGCCGATGAAGCCGATCGTGCCTGCGACCGCAACGCTTGCGCCCACACCCATGGCGACGCCCAGCACGACGACAAGCCGCAGCCGCGCGACCGGCACCCCGAGGCTCTGTGCGGCCTCCTCGCCGAGCGTCAGGACGCGAAAGGCGGCACGCGGCCACATCAAGAGCACGGCGGAGCCGGCAATGAAGGGCAGCGCCAGCATGACATGGCGCATTGAGCGATCTTCGAGCGATCCCAGCAGCCAGAAGGCGATCTCGATCGCCGCATAGGGATTGGGAGCCAGATTCATTGCAAGCGCCGTCCCCGCTCCCGCGAGGCTCGACAGAGCGAGCCCCGCCAGGATGAGCATCAGAAGCCCGGCGCCCCGCCCGGAAATGGCGAAGAGCGCGCCCACGGACACGAAGGCGCCGATCATCGCCGCCAGCGGCAACCCCCATGACAAGGTGTCGTTCCAGCCCAGCGCAATCGTGGTGACGGCGGCGAAGGCCGCCGATTGCGGCGCTCCGAACAGGGATGGCGCCGCCAGGGGATTGCGCATCAGGCCCTGCATCGCGGCCCCGCTCAAGCCGAGGATCGCACCGATTGCGACAGCAAGGATCAGGCGAGGGAGGCGGATTTCGATGACGATGATGCGGCGGGGATCCTCGACGGGACCGAACAATGATCCCAGCACCTCACCGGGCGCCATGCGGACCGGCCCGACACCGAGCGACAGGAGCGCGAGGAGGGCGACAAGCAGGGCAAGAAGGGGCACGAGCCAACGCCCGCGCTGTTCTCGCTGTCCGCTTCCTGCCCGTCCGATTGCCGCCCTGCCTGCCTGTTTCATCATCCGTCGTTCATGTTGCCGGCTACCAATTGGCCGAGAGACCCGCATAGAAGGCGCGACCGGTCGTGCCGAAGCCCAGTGCCTCCTGGTAGCGCGCGTCGGTGATGTTCTCGATGCGGGCATGGACCTTCCAGTTCGCATCGATGGCGTAGTGGGTGTGGATGTCGAACCGTGCGAAGGGCGCGAGCCTGTTGCGCTCTCCGGCGCTGGAGAAGCGCTCCGAGGCGAGCGTGACCGACGGCTCGATCAGCCAGCCCGGCAGCGGCGTGACCTCCAGCGACAGGCGGCCCGCATGTTGCGGACGGCGAGCGAGGGTGAGGCCCGTCAGCCGGTCCTTGGCGTGGAGATAGGTATAGGAGCCGACAAGCTCGACCATGCCATCGACAAGGACGACACGGCCCGACAGCTCCACCCCCGATGTGGTGGCCCGCGCGACATTCACATAGCAGCCGAAGGGCTGGTTCACCCGGCAGCGCGGCCCGGCCTCGAAATCGATCATGTCGCGCAGGCGATTGGCGAAGGCTGTCAGCGACAGGGTCGCACGTCCGCCGAACAGGGTCTGGTCGATGCCGATATCGGCGCCGGTGCTGCGCTCCGGATCGAGGGTCGCCGTGCCGTAATCGGGCGAGAAGCGCTGGAACAGGGTCGCTGCCTTGGCGCCTGTGCCGATGCTGGCGCGCAGCTTGGTCGCCGTTTCCGGGATCAGATAAGCCGCCGTCGCGCGCCAGGTGGGAAAGTCGCCCGCATCGGTCACGTGGTCGTAGCGCCCGCTCAGCGACAGGTTCAGCCGCTCGCCGACCGGCCATTGCCAGAGGGCGAAGGCGGACGCGGTTTCCTGTTGGGCCGCAAGGCTGCGCAGGCGCGGGCCGGGAACGGGCACGACGTCGCGGCCGAAACTGTCGGCCGTCTCGCGCTCCAGGCGACCACCGCCGATCAGCGTGCCGAAGGAGCCGAGCCGCAATATGCCCTGATATTCGGCGCCGATCCGGTCGGCATCGAAGTCGGTCAGCGACCGGAATTCCTGCACCGCACCGCCAAAGGCGAAATAGCTCGCGTCCCGGAAGCGCCGCTGCGTGCGATTGGCGAAGAGCTGCAGCGAATGGGTGAGCGCGCCGCCCAAGGTGTCGAGTTCGCCCTTCGCGGCCACCTGATGGAAGCGCCGTGTCGCGAGGCTCGGCGTATCGGGAAATCTCCCGAAAGCGGCGTCATATTCCTGATGCGACTGTGTCGAGACCGCACCCAGATCGAGCCGGAAGCCGTTGCCGGGATCGTAGCCGATCCGGCCGAAGCCGCCGAAACGGTCGAAGCCGTCCGCCTCGAACGGCCCCTGCGAGCGCTCCAGCCGGTCGATGCGGTAGCCGTAGCGCGAGAAGCCGGTCATGCGCTGGCCGACGAGCGAGCCGGCCCAGTTCCAAGCCCCTGCGGACCCCGATGTCGATCCGACCGCGCTCAGCGTGCCGTAGCTGCCCGCCTCGACGCCGAAGCCGTGGCGCGCCGGACCCTTGCCCCGGCGCGTGATGATGTTGACCACGCCACCGATGGCGTCCGACCCGTAGAGTGCGCTTTGTGGCCCGCGCAGCACCTCGATGCGCTCGATCAGGCCCGGCGCGATCATCGCCGTGTCGAACTCGCCGCTCGCGCCCGATGGATCGTTGACGCGTACCCCGTCGAGCAGGACGAGCGTCTGGCCGGAATTGGCGCCGCGCAGGCGGATCGTCGCCGTCGAACCCGGCCCGCCCGGCTCGCTGATCTCGAGGCCCGGGACGGAGCGCAGCACGTCGACGAGCGAGGTGGGGCTGCGCCGCGCGATCTCCTCGGAGCCGATCACCGTGACGGCACTGCCGATGCGCTGGATCGCGGTCGGGACGCGCTCCGGCGTCACCACGAATTGCAGCGGCGCGCCCCCGGTGCCGGGTGCCGGGCTCTGGGCATTCGCGATGTGAGGTAGATACAAAAGGATCGTGGCGGCAAAAGCCGCCTCAAG
>JBIPLL010000051.1:0-9921 GCA_044368425.1 Beijerinckiaceae bacterium | reverse complement strand
CTGGCCCGCCGCCAGGACTGGTGTTGCACATGCTTCCGGCCGGTCTCCTGGCTCGCGGGTCGTCGCCTCTTTCCGCCTTCCCGGTTCGATGACCAGTGGCTGCATGGAAAGAGGCTCGCCGCTTACAGTTGCGGGGGCAGCTGCGGCATGGAGGGAGACCCCTCGTCACCGCATTCCCGTTTCACCCGTCTCGCGACAGGCACCGAAAGCACCCTTTACAAAGCATGAACGGCAAAGGGCGGCAAGCAACCTGCAGGTTGTGCCGCCCTCTCTTTCGTCGGACCGGATCTCGTGCCCTCCGGCTGTGTCTTTCCTGTCCCGGCAATCGCAATCAGCGCGGCAGGACGATCTCGCGATCGTTGGGCCATTTCACGCGCCAGCCGAAGCGGATCTCGCTTGTGGCGCCAGGGGCGAGGTCGAGTGTCCAGGCCACGAGGCCGCGCCGGTCGGCGCCCATGCCGTCGCCGGGCTGCGCCGAGGGCAGCGGGCCGGTCGGCGTCGTCTCACGCAATGGCTCGACCACGATCACCGATTGCTCGGAGACCGGCAGGCGGTCCATCACGATCACCTTCACCGGGAAAGCGTGCAGGTTGCGCAGCCGCGTCAGCCATTCACGCTGCTCGGTCCGGGTCGAGCCGAGGAAGCCCGGCTCGCTCTCGCGCTTCGCGACGGGGGTGCGCGTGACACGCAGCAGGTCGCTGGCGCCGAAGCCCAGTTCGGCCGTTTCGCCCGGTGCGACGAGAGGAAGGCGTCCGCGCCCGACATATT
This sequence comes from Beijerinckiaceae bacterium, assembly GCA_044368425.1. Lineage (GTDB taxonomy): Bacteria > Pseudomonadota > Alphaproteobacteria > Rhizobiales > Beijerinckiaceae > JBIPLL01. Next base: position 9,153 of record JBIPLL010000051.1, on the reverse strand, counting down.
GCCCGTCGCGAAACAGCGAGACGGCGCCCGGCAGAAGCGGGGCTTCCTCGCTGTGTTCGAAGCCGGCGGTGAGATAGGCGCTGGTATCGAGCGCGGGCACGGTGCGCAAGGTGATGGCCGGCTTGATCTGCCGCGAGCTGACGAGCACCGCACGCGCGCTGCCATCGCCTGTGATATTGACCTTGCCCGGCACGGTGAAGCGACCCTCGAAGGCGCCCGCCTCCAATGTTGCTTCCTGGCTTTCGGCCGCGACCATGGCCGGTGCGGCTGCGAGCATCTCGGGGGCAGACTTCTGGGCCTGCGACAGTTCGCGCGCAACCATTGCACGCCTGCTATCCATGGCCTCGCTGCGCGGCAGCGGCGGGGGCTGCGGCGGCTTGAAGTCGATGATCAGCGGCGAGAGGCCCGGCGCGGCCGTGCCACGCAAGGCCCGGACCGTCGACAGGACGAGCGTCACGTCGGTCCAGTCCTCGCCGCTGCGCTGCACGATCTCGGCGCGCCGGTCGAGCCGCAATCCCGGTTCCGCGGGTTTGCCGTCGGCTGTGCCTGTCATTGTGAGCCGCGCATCGTAGAGCGGCAGCCAGCGTGCTCCCGCGACGCGATAGCCGACCTCGAAGCGCGCGGGTCCGGCGCTCGCGCTCTCGACATTGATCAGCACGTCACGGCGCGGCGCATCGCGGCCGGGATCCGGGCGGTTCGCCTGTTCCAGTCTTGCGATGTTCTCCTCGATCTCGACCACTTTGGCCTGCGCGACGCGCAGTTCCTCGATCACGACCGACAGTCCTTCCCCGATGGCGTCCCAGGCTCGTGGCCAGTCCTTGACATCGAGAGGTCGGTTGTCGGTGCCGAGCCGGTCCGGGCCAAGCTCCGCATAGCGCTCGATGGCGCGCTTGCGCCCTTCCAGCGCGGCGATGCGCGCATGGAGCGTGTCGCGCTCGATGCCGAGCGCCTTCAGCCTGCCGGGAATGCTGTCGGGGGCCCGCTGCGGCGGGCTGGCGGGCGCCATGCGCCATTCGACCCCTCCGAGCAGGAGGCCCGGCTGGCCCTGCGCGCTGATGCGCAGCGAGGCTGCATCGACCGATGGCGGCAATCCGCGCAGAACCAGTGTCGTGGTCCCGGCCGGCAGGGTGACAGTCCCCTCGCGCGTCACCTGCGCCGCATCTGGATGGACGGTGACGCCGGTGATGCGTGCCGGAAGATCGAGAGGCGCGGCGCGCGCCGGTGCAACGGCCGCGAGCGCAAGGATGGAGGCGCCGGCAAGGAAGCCGGAGAGGACGATGGAAGCCAGCATGGAAAACCCCGTGGAGCGGATGGGTAATTCCCGCCCCTCAATGCGGCTTTCGTGCGGCAAGACAAGGCCCGATGCGCGGCCTGACCGTCAACCTGCCCTGCGCTGCGGCTCTCCTGCGGGAAGGTTTCGGCCCAGGATGCGGCAGATATCGGCCATGATGGCGTCGATCCGATAGTCCTTGGGAGTATAGACCGCCGTCACCCCGATATTCGACAGGACGAGCGCGTCCTCGTCCGGGATGATGCCGCCCACGATGACCGGCACATGGGCGAGGCCGGCCATGCGCAGGCGCGCCACGACCTCGCGCACCAGCGGCACGTGCGAGCCCGACAGGATCGACAGGCCGACGACATCGGCCTTCGTCTCGATAGCGCGGGCCACGATCTCGTCGGGGGTGCGGCGGATGCCGTCATAGGTCACGTCAAAGCCGACGTCGCGGGCCCGCAGCGCGATTTGCTCGGCCCCGTTTGAATGGCCGTCGAGGCCCGGTTTGCCGACCAGCAGGCGCGGATCGCGCCCCAATGCCCGGGCAATGTCCTCGACCATCAGGCGCACCTCGCGCTGTGCGGGATCGCGCGGTACGCCCGCAAGTCCCGTCGGGGCGCGATATTCGCCGAAGACGGCGCGCAGGACGCCGCCCCATTCACCCGTTGTGACGCCCGCCTTCGCGCAGGCGATGGAGGGCTCCATGATGTTGCGCCCCTCGCGCGCGGCGGCTTCCAGTTGCGCGAGCGCGGCCTCGACGGCCTGCCCGTCGCGTTGCGCCCGCCATTGGCGCAGGCGCTGCACGGCCTCCATCTCGACCGTCTCGGACACTGTCATGATGGATGCCTCTCCCGCCGTCAGCGGGGAGGGCTCGGTCTCGCGGAAGCGGTTGACGCCCACCACCGTCTGGTCGCCCGCCTCGATGGCCGAGACGCGGGCCGCATTGGCGGCGACCAGCGCCTCTTTCATGTAGCCGGTCTCGACGGCCGCCACCGCGCCGCCCATCGCCTCGATGCGGGCAAGTTCCGCACGGACATCCGCCTTGATGGCCTCGACGCGCTCCTCAATGACGCGGGAGCCGTCGAAGATGTCGCCATGGTCCAGAAGATCGGTTTCGAAGGCCATGATCTGCTGCATGCGCATCGACCATTGCTGGTCCCACGGGCGCGGCAGGCCGAGCGCCTCGTTCCAGGCCGGAAGCTGCACGGCCCGGGCGCGGGCATTGCGCGAGAGCGTGACGCCCAGCATCTCGATCAGGATGCGATAGACATTGTTCTCGGGCTGCGATTCCGTGAGCCCCAGCGAATTGACCTGCACGCCGTAGCGGAACAGGCGCTTGCGCGGATCGGTGATGGCGTAGCGCTCGCGGCAGATCTCGTCCCACAGTTCGCCGAAAGCCCGGAGCTTGCAGATCTCGGTGACGAACTTCATGCCTGCATTCACGAAGAACGAGATGCGGCTGACGATATCGGCGAACAACTCGCCCGAGGTTTCGGGGCTCGCCCGCAGCCGGTCGAGGATCGCGATGGCGGTGGCGAGCGCATAGGCGACCTCCAGGACCGGTGTCGCGCCCGCTTCCTGCAGATGGTAGGAGCAGACATTCATCGGGTTCCACTTCGGGATCGCGACCGTCGTGTAGCGGATGACGTCCTGCGTCAGGCGCAGCGACGGTTCGGGCGGCAGCACATAGGTGCCGCGCGACAGATATTCCTTGATGATGTCGTTCTGCGTCGTGCCCTGAAGGGCCGCGACGTCTGCGCCCTGCTCCTGCGCCGCGGCGACATAGAGCGCGAGCAGCCACGGCGCGGTGGCGTTGATCGTCATCGACGTGTTCATCTTCTCGAGCGGAATGCCATCGAAGAGCAGGCGCATGTCGCCCAGATGCGCGATGGAGACGCCGACCTTGCCGACCTCCCCGCGCGCCAGTTCATGGTCGGGGTCGTAGCCGGTCTGGGTCGGCAGGTCGAAGGCGATGGAAAGGCCCGTCTGGCCCTTCGCGAGATTGGTCCGGTAGAGCGCGTTCGATTCCGCAGCCGAGGAATAGCCCGCATAGGTGCGGATGATCCACGGCTTGTCACGCTCGCGGGCGGGGCTGGCTGACGGGGCGGTGTCGGACATGCGGCGGCGCTCCCTGATATTTGTGCGATGCACAAGCTACCTGTCCGGTGTGCCCGTGTCTCTCCCTCGAATGTCTAGACCCGGCGGCGGCATCCGCGATGTCCGGCTCAGGCGACGCGCAATTCGTCGGAGAAGCGCCTGGCCTCGGCATTGAGCTGGGCAAGCTGCTCGATCACCCAGCTCGAGCCTTGCGCGACCTCGGACGCTCGGCGGCTCGTGGCATCGGCATTGGCGAGGATGGCGGCAATGATGGCGGCCACGCCCTCGATGTCCGCGCAGTTGCGCGAGACGGCATCGCCGACCTCCCGCGAACGCTCGACCTGATCCGACAATCCGCGCGCGAGGTCGTCTGTCCGGTCGCGCGTGGTCACGATGCGCCTGGTGATGGTGGTGATTGCGCTTCCCGCACTGGATGTGGCCTGCTGGAGCGAACTGATCCGGGCCGAAATTTCCGCCGTTGCGCGGGTCGTACGCTCGGCCAGCCGCTTGACCTCCCCCGCGACGACGGCAAAGCCCCGGCCTGCCTCGCCTGCGCGCGCCGCCTCGATCGTGGCATTGAGGGCGAGGAGGTTGGTCTGGTCGGCGATGTCGCTGATCAAGGCCACGACGTCCCCGATCCGCCCCGCATCGGCTGCAAGGGTCGAGACGAGTTCGGTCGTCTGGCCGGCATCCGTCACCGCCTCGATGGCAGCCTGCGAGGTCAGCGACAGGTCGTGGCCGATCTGGCCGAGCGCCCTGACCATATCGCGCGTCATGCCCACGACAGCCTCGGCGCGGGTCTCGCTTTCGGTTGTCTGCTCGGCGCCTGTCACCGCACGTGCCTGGGTTGATGCGGCAAGGGCCACGAGTTCGCTTGTCGCATCGGCTGCCACACCCGCGACCTGCGTGACTTCCTGCAAAAGGCCGCGCACGTCGCGCTCGAACGCGGCTGCGAGCCTTCGCACCTTCTCCACAGCTTCGAGCCGGGCCTGTGCATCGCTGGCTGCCTGTGCCTGCAGGCTGTGCCGTTCAAGCAGGTGCTGCCGGAGCACCTCAAGGGCTCGTGCCATGTGGCCGATCTCGTCCCGCCTGCCCGCATGCGGTACCAGCACATCCGCCTCGCCATCGGCAATGCGGCGCACCGCATGCGTCATCTCGCCAAGCGGGTCGATGAAGCGGCGGCCCTGCCAGAACAGGATGGCGATCAGAAGAAGGCCTCCGATGCCGATCGCGAGTGTCAGCCGAAAGGAGACTTCGCGGGCTCGCGCGGTGATGCCGTCGGTGCGCTGGATGACCTCGATGACGCCGCGGACGTCTCCGAGCTTCCAGTCCTTGCGTGGGGAGGATGCGGATGTGTTGTGGCAGGCGACGCAGCCCGCCGCCATCGTGTCGCCAAGGGCCACGCGGACCACCGGCTTGCCGTCGATCACGCCGCGCTCGACGATCCGGGCGGCCGGATCGCGGGAAAGGGTCTCCCAGGCCCGCTTCTGGAAATCGTCGAGAGCAGGACGTTCACGGCCGGGCCAGGGAAACGGGCTGGTCACGTTGAGCTTGAGCGCATCCGTCTCGACGCGGCGGGCATAGTCCATCAGGAAGGTGGCCGGAATCGGGATCGCGCCTTCATGGGCCGCGAAGTCCGGCCGCAACGCGACCGCATTGTTGCCGGCCAGACGGCTCGTCACGGTTTCGGAATAGGTGCGGCGGACCATCTGGGCCTGCCCTACCATCTGCTGGGACCGCTCCACGGCCTCGGCGATGACGTTCTCCTCAATCTGACTCGGCAGGATGAGGATGAGCAGCCCTACGAGCAGGAACGCAGCCAGCGCAACAGGGCCGACCACACGCCACAGCAGACCGTTCGAAGAAGAGGTGTCGACAGCGACGGACAATACATCCGGCCGTACGACCGGCGAACTCAAGCCGCCCGAACCTGGCATCGCAAATCCACTCATGAAAAGATCATCGAATGGATTGAGCGTGAAGGAGAAACTTGAACGATCTTTTAATGGTGCCGGCGTTCAGAATAACACTATGCTGCACTGCAAAATTGTTCTTTGGTCCCATGGCGCAGCGCATCATCTGCGCCGATAATCCGGTCACGCAATTCATTGAGGGGAAGCGCCATGGCAATGTCGGCACAGGTGGTTTCGGTGCCCGAATGGTCGGCACAGTCGAAGGATGTCTACCAGATGGGCGAATTGCCGCCGCTTGGACACGTGCCCGCACGCATGCTGGCCTGGGCCATCCGGCGCGACCGCCACGGTCCTCCGCAGGACTCGTTCCTGGTCGAGGAGGTGCCGACCTGGAGCATCGGCGACGACGAGGTGCTCGTCTATGTGATGGCGGCCGGCGTCAACTATAACGGGATCTGGGCGGGGCTGGGCGAGCCGATCTCCCCCTTCGATAGCCACAGGCAGCCATTCCATGTCGCGGGCTCCGATGCGTCGGGCATCGTGTGGGCTGTCGGCGCCAAGGTGAAGCGCTGGAAGGTTGGCGACGAGGTCATCGTCCATTGCAACCAGGACGACGGCGACGACGAGGAGTGCAATGGCGGCGATCCGATGTTCTCGCCAAGCCAGCGCATCTGGGGCTACGAGACGCCCGATGGCGCCTTCGCGCAGTTCTGCCGGGTGCAGTCGCGCCAGCTCATGGAGAAGCCGAAGCACCTGAGCTGGGAAGAGGCAGCCTGCTATACGCTGACGCTTGCAACCGCCTATCGCATGCTGTTTGGCCATCCGCCCCATACGCTGAAGCCGGGCGACAATGTGCTGATCTGGGGAGCCTCGGGGGGGCTGGGCGTGTTCGGCGTGCAGCTTGCCGCCGCATCGGGCGCCAATGCCATCGGCGTCATCTCGGACGAGAGCAAGCGCGATTATGTGCTGGGCCTGGGTGCCAAGGGCGTGATCAACCGCAAGGACTTCGCCTGCTGGGGCCAGATGCCCAAGGTCAACAGCCCTGAATATGCCACCTGGCTCAAGGAGGCGCGGCGCTTCGGCAAGGCGATCTGGGACATTACCGGCAAGAAGGACGTCGATATCGTCTTCGAGCATCCGGGCGAATCGACCTTCCCCGTCTCCTGCCTCGTCGCCAAGCGCGGCGGCATGGTCGTGTTCTGCGCCGGCACGACGGGCTTCAACCTGACCTTCGACGCCCGCTATGTCTGGATGCGGCAGAAGCGCGTGCAGGGCTCGCATTTCGCCCATCTGAAACAGGCATCTGCCGCCAACCAGTTTGTCATCGACCGGCGCATCGACCCGTGCATGTCGGAACTGTTCCCCTGGGACAAGATCCCGCTCGCCCATGAGAAAATGTGGCGGAACCAGCACGCGCCCGGCAACATGGCCGTGCTCGTCAATGCGCCGCGGCCGGGCCTGCGCAGCCTCGAGGATGTCGTCGAGGCCATGCGCTGAGGGCGCAAGCCGGAATCATCATGTCCGTGCGGCCTTGTGAGGCCGCACGCGCGCTATGAGGAAGTTGCGGATCTCTGTGACCCGCAGCCCGTCGTCGAGAATCTGTGCGTCGAGCCCGTGGCGCCAGGCGGCGTCGGGCCGTTCACGGGCGGTCGCGAGGTCGGCGACATGGGCGCGGGCGGCCTCCTCGTCGGGTGCGAAGCCTTCGGCCACCATGAGGCCCGTCAGCCGCCGGAGAATGGCCGTCAGTTCGGCGATCGAGAATTCGGGGTGATATTGCACGCCCCAGAACGTGCCGCCGTCGTGACGGATCTCGGCTGCCTGCACGCGTGTCAGCGCGTTCGATGCCAGCACGGTGCAGTCGGGCGGGAGGGTCGTGATCGCATCGAGGTGGATGGCGGGCGCTGTGAAGGCGCGCGGCCGGCCAGCAAGCAACGGGTGGCCTTCGCCTGCCGGCAGCACGGCGATGTTCCGGGCAAAGCCGATCTCGCGGCCATTGGGATTGGTCTGCACGTCGCCGCCTGCTGCCACGGCTCCCATCTGCAAACCCCAGCATGAGCCGAAGGCGGGCACGCCGCTCGCATAGACGGCGCGCATCAACTCGATCTGGCGGTCGATCGCCGGCACGCGCTGCCACAGATGCAGCGACGAGCCTGTCAGGACAACGCCGTCATAATCCGCCAGGGCCGCCGCCGCAGGCAAGGTTGCATCCAGGTCGGCCGGACAGACGATGTCGCAACGGGCATCGGGTGCGATCTGCTGCAGGACTGCGGCATAGGAGGCCGAGGGAGAAAGGCCATAGATCGCCTCGTGGGCGGCGCGGCCCTCGCGCGTGTTGCCCTCGACCACAAGCAGGCGCATCGTCATTGTCTGGCGTCCTTCAAGGTCGTGCATCCTTCAAATCTCTCGGCTCCCGGGCTGAACCCGTGCGAACGGTCCCGGCCCGAAATCCGGCGCGGCCATAGCAGTCCCGTCAGGGCCTGCCATCTGCCCCGGCCTGCACTTTGCCACCTGCGCGTCTGCGCCCGTCATGCGCGCCGGGCCGCGCGAACGTTCCGAAAACGGGTTCCAAGACCGGCGAAACGTGGTCTATAAGGCGCCACATTCCGCAAGCTTTGCCCGCCCGCATGGCGGCATCCGAGGTCCCGATGGCCGGTCATTCCCAATTCAAGAACATCATGCACAAGAAGGGCAAGCAGGATGCTGTCCGGTCCAAGCTGTTCTCGAAGCTGGCGCGCGAGATCACCGTCGCCGCCCGGATGGGCCTGCCGGACCCCAGCATGAATCCGCGCCTGCGCGCGGCCGTACTGGCTGCCCGCGCGGAGAACATGCCCAAGGACAATATCGAACGCGCCATCAAGAAGGCTTCCGGCAATGAAGGCGAGAATTATGACGAGGTGCGCTACGAGGGCTATGCGCCGGGCGGAGTCGCGCTGATCATCGAGGCGCTCACCGACAACCGCAATCGCACTGCCTCCGACGTGCGCTCCTACTTCACGAAGGCGGGCGGGAGCCTCGCCGAGACGGGTGCCGTCGCCTTCATGTTCGACCGGGTCGGCGTGGTCAGCTTCGATGCAGGCGTCGCGGATGCCGACACGATGCTGGAAGCCGCGATCGAGGCGGGTGCCGACGACGTCGCGTCGGGGCCCGACGGACACGAGGTCTATACGGCGCAGGACAGCCTGCACGAGGTGACGCAGGCACTGGAAGGCAAGTTCGGCGAGCCGCGCAAGTCGTCCCTGACCTGGCGGCCTCAGAACGAGGTCGCGGTCGACGACGAGGCGGGCGAAAAGCTCGTCCGCCTGATCGAGGCGCTCGACAACCATGACGACGTGCAGAACGTCTATGGCAATTACGCGCTGTCCGATGCGCTGATCGCCCGGTTGTCGGCCTGATCCCGGTGCATGCGGTCCGCATCCTCGGGATCGATCCGGGCCTGCGCAAGACGGGCTGGGGCATCATCGACATCGAGGGGACGCGGCTGCGCTTCGTGGCCTGCGGCAAGGTTACGAGCCCGGACAAGGAGCCGATCGCGCTGCGCCTGAAGGCGTTGCATGACGGGCTCGCCGAGGTGATCGCGCGCCACGACCCGCAGGAGGCGGCAGTTGAGGAAACCTTCGTCAACAAGGATGCGCAGGCGACGCTCAAGCTCGGTCATGCCCGCGGCATCGCCCTGCTGGTGCCGGCGCTTGCCGGCCTGCCTGTCGCGGAATATGCGGCAAATCTTGTCAAGAAGACCGTCGTGGGCACGGGGCACGCCGACAAGAAGCAGATCATGGCGATGATCGGCGTGCTCTTGCCGAAGGCCGATCCCGGATCCGAGGACGCCGCCGATGCGCTTGCGGTCGCCATCACCCATGCCCATCACCG
>JBIPLL010000398.1:0-3394 GCA_044368425.1 Beijerinckiaceae bacterium | reverse complement strand
CGCCGGCGGCGACGCGCGCCCGCACGAAGCCGTGGGGCGGTTTAATTCCCGGCCCCACGGCTCCTCCGGGACGTCGCATGGGCCATGCGGGTGCGATCATCTCGGGTGGCAAGGGCGGCGCCGAGGACAAGATCGCGGCAATGGAGGCAGCGGGCATCCGCGTGTCGCCGTCGCCGGCGCGCCTCGGCAAGACGCTGGTCGAGGTTCTGAAGGGCTGAGCCCCGTGCGGCGGCTTTGCGGGCGACATGTTTCGACCGCAATCGCCGCCCACCAGACCCCCGACAGGCCACAGATAACCGGGGCGCAGCGGCGCCCCGGGCCCCCCCCAAGGACGCAGCGGGTGCTGATGCCCGCCTTCAGGGACTGACTGCCATGGCACGCCAGGACGCCAACGAAGCCTTCGCCCAGACCGCCTTCCTCTATGGCGGTAATGCCGCCTATATCGAGGACCTCCATGCCCGCTACCAGGCCGACCCGGCCAGCGTGGATGCACAGTGGCAGGCCTTTTTCGGGGCGCTGAAGGAGGACGGGCCGACCGTCGCCAAGAATGCGCGCGGCGCCTCGTGGCAGCGGCCAAACTGGCCCGTACCCGCGCAGGGCGAACTCGTCTCGGCGCTCGACGGCAACTGGAGCCAGGTCGAGAAGGCCGTTGGCGACAAGCTCAAGGGCAAGGCCCAGAAGGCCGGCGTCGAGCTGACCCAGGCCGACGTGATGCTGGCCACGCGCGACTCGGTGCGCGCGCTGATGCTGATCCGCGCCTATCGCATGCGCGGCCATCTCCATGCCAAGCTCGATCCGCTGGGGCTCGAGCCTGCCAAGGGCCATGAGGAACTCGATCCGCGCAGCTATGGCTTCACGGATGCCGATCTCGACCGCAAGATCTTCATCGACCGGGTGCTTGGCCTTGAATTCGCGACGCTGCGCGAGATGGTCGCCATCCTGGAGCGCACCTATTGCCAGACGCTCGGCGTCGAGTTCATGCATATCTCGGATCCCGCGCAGAAGTCGTGGATCCAGGAGCGCATCGAGGGCCCGGACAAGGAAATCGCCTTCACCCGCGAGGGCAAGCGCGCCATCCTCAACAAGCTGATCGAGGCCGAGGGCTTCGAGAAGTTCATCGACATCCGCTATACGGGCACCAAGCGCTTCGGCCTCGATGGCGGCGAATCGCTGATCCCGGCGCTTGAGCAGATCATCAAGCGCGGCGGCAATCTGGGCGTGCGGGAAATCGTGCTCGGCATGGCCCATCGCGGCCGGCTCAACGTGCTCACGCAGGTGATGTCAAAGCCGCACCGGGCCCTGTTCCACGAGTTCAAGGGCGGCTCCTATGCGCCCGACGACGTCGAAGGCTCGGGCGACGTGAAGTATCACCTGGGCGCCTCGTCGGACCGCGAGTTCGACGGCAACCGGGTGCATCTGTCGCTCACGCCCAATCCGTCGCATCTCGAGATCGTCAATCCGGTCGTGCTCGGCAAGGTGCGGGCGAAGCAGGACCAGCATGGCGATCTCGTCGAGCGGTCGAGCGTGATGCCGCTGCTGATCCACGGCGATGCGGCCTTTGCCGGTCAGGGCGTCGTGGCGGAGTGCCTGGGCCTGTCGGGTCTGAAAGGCCACCGGACCGGTGGATCGGTCCACTTCATCATCAACAACCAGATCGGCTTCACGACCTATCCGCGCTATTCGCGCTCCTCGCCCTATCCGTCCGACGTGGCGAAGATGGTGGAAGCGCCGATCCTGCACGTGAACGGCGACGATCCTGAAGCAGTGGTGTTCGCGGCAAAGGTCGCGACCGAGTTCCGGCAGAAGTTCCACAAGCCCGTCGTGGTCGACATGTGGTGCTATCGCCGCTTCGGCCACAACGAGGGCGACGAGCCGGGCTTCACCCAGCCGCTGATGTACAAGAAGATCCGGTCGCATCGCACGACGACCGAGATCTATGCCGACAAGCTCGTGGCCGAGGGCGTCCTGACGCCGGGCGAGGTCGAGACGATGCGCGCCGAATGGCGCAAGCGCCTCGATGCCGAATTCGAGGCCGGACAGTCCTACAAGCCGAACAAGGCCGACTGGCTCGACGGCAAGTGGGCGGGCCTGAAGGCGGTCAAGGAGACCGAGGACGATCCGCGCCGTGGCCAGACCGGCGTGGACGAGGGTATCCTGCGCGAGATCGGCGAGAAGCTCGCCACCGTGCCGGAGGGCTTCAACGTCCACCGCACGATCCAGCGCTTCCTCGACAATCGCCGCAAGATGATCGAGACGGGCGAGGGTCTCGACTGGGCGATGGCCGAGGCGTTGGCCTTCGGTTCGCTCTGCGTGGAAGGCCACCGGGTGCGCCTGTCGGGCCAGGATTGCGAGCGCGGGACGTTCTCGAGCCGTCATTCGGTCCTGATCGACCAGGAGACGGAAGGGCGGCACACGCCGCTCAACAATATCCGCGAGGGTCAGGGCAAATACGAGGTCATCAACTCGATGCTCTCGGAGGAGGCGGTGCTCGGGTTCGAGTATGGCTATTCGCTCACGGAGCCGAATGCGCTGACGATGTGGGAAGCGCAGTTTGGCGACTTCGCCAACGGCGCGCAGGTCGTGTTCGACCAGTTCATCGTGTCGGGAGAGCGCAAATGGCTGCGCATGTCGGGCCTCGTCTGCCTGTTGCCGCATGGCTATGAGGGCCAGGGGCCGGAGCATTCGTCGGCCCGGCTCGAGCGTTTCCTGCAGCTTTGCGCCGAGGACAACATGCAGGTCGCCAACTGCACGACGCCGGCGAACTATTTCCATATCCTGCGCCGGCAGCTGAAGCGCGACTTCCGCAAGCCGCTGATCCTGATGACGCCGAAGTCGCTCTTGCGCCACAAGCGCGTTGTCTCGTCGCTGGCGGACCTGTCGATAGGCACCTCGTTCCATCGGGTGCTGCTCGACGATGCGCAGACGATGAAGGGCGAGGCGATCAAGCTCGCCAAGGACGCCAAGATCCGCCGCGTCATCCTGTGTTCGGGCAAGGTCTATTACGACCTCTACGAGGAGCGCGAAAAGCGCGGGCTCGACGATGTTTATCTGCTGCGCGTCGAGCAGCTCTATCCGTTCCCGCTGAAGTCGCTGGCCCAGGAGCTGTCGCGCTTCAAGAACGCGGACGTCGTCTGGTGCCAGGAAGAGCCCAAGAATGCCGGCTCGTGGAGCTTCGTCGAGCCCTATCTCGAATGGGTGCTCGGCCATGCCGGCAACAAGGTGAAGCGAGCCCGCTATGTGGGGCGCCCGGCTGCGGCGGCGACTGCAACCGGCCTGATGTCCAAGCACCTCGCGCAGTTGCGCGCCTTCCTCGACGAGGCCTTCGCGGCCTGAGTCGACCCCGTAACGACAGAACAAGGTCACGATCATGGCCACTGAAATCCGCGTGCCGACG
>JBIPLL010000397.1:0-3395 GCA_044368425.1 Beijerinckiaceae bacterium | reverse complement strand
CGAATCGTTCTTCAATACACAACCGCAAAAGACGCCATCGAGGGCGCGACAAGCTATGTTCATGTCCCGCTCACGAGCGACGATGCGCCGCCAAAGAACCTGGTGATCAATCGCCTTGTCCATGAATTCGATCCCGTTCTCAAGCCTGGTCACGACGTGATTCACCTGGCGACAGGCTTTGGTCTCAACGGCAAAGGGGCAAACAGAATCGGTGCGCCCTTTCCGCTGTCTCAACTTGACCTGCCGGTCGACACGAAGTCTGGGAAACAACGCAACGTCAATGGTATCCTTATCGAAAACACCACGGACGGTATTTATGAGGCACTGAAAGAAAACGACGTCCATGAGCGGTTGAAAAATTCCGTTTCAAATGCACACCGAAACCAAATAAATAGATTGATCTTCGATCTTGAAAATCGAACGGGTCGCCCGCGTGGAATTTTGGTTGCACAGGACGGTATCCAAACCAAATCCGACTTCGAGAGACAGGCCTATGAACTTGCTGGCGCCGGCTTAGGCGATCTGTTCCCCGACTGGAGCGGCACCAGGCTCGCTTACGCTCCACTTCCAGATAACATCGATGTACACACCAAAAATTTTCGTCAGCTTTTCAAAGACAAGCCAGAAGTCCGGGAAGAGATAATCCAAAACATGATAAAATATTCCCGATTTGTGATGCCTATTGCAAAAACAATTGATAATGAATTAGCTCCGAGTGATGAGCGTATTGAGATGAGTGTTTCGCCGGAAACGACAAGGGCGCTCATTGAAACAGCAATAAGAGGTTACGAAGAGTTGCGTACTAAATATCCAAGTTCGCCAGCGCTCCCAGAGCTTATCAATTATTACCGTTCAATTCTGCAACGCGGTGAGGACGGCACCCCGGCCATCGTGCAGGCACCGGGCGGGGATCTTGCGCAGACGGGGTAACATCAGCCCGCCCGCAGAAGGCGCACGGCTGCGTCGCGCTCGAAGAGATAGAGCAGCACGCGCAAAGCCTGCCCTCGCGGGCTCGTCAGCGCTGCATCGCGGGAAATGATCAGGCGGGCATCGTCGCGGGCCGCCTCGATCAGGTCGGCGTCGCAATCGGGGCGCGCCAGGCGGAAATCGGGGACGCCGGACTGGCGGGAACCCAGCAACTCGCCCTCCCCGCGCAAGCGCAGGTCTTCTTCGGCGATGCGAAAACCGTCCTCGCTTTCGCGCAGGATGGAGAGGCGGGCCTTGGCCGTTTCGCCAAGCGGGCCTTTGTAAAGCAGCAGGCAGGAGGACGCGCCCGTGCCGCGCCCGACGCGGCCGCGCAGCTGGTGGAGCTGGGCAAGGCCGAAGCGCTCGGCATGCTCGATGACCATGATCGTCGCTTCCGGCACATCGACGCCGACCTCGACGACCGTGGTTGCGACCAGCAGCGTCGTCTCGCCCGAAGCGAAGCGGGCCATGGCGACGTCCTTGTCCTTGCCGCTCATCTGGCCGTGCAAAAGGCCCACGCGCGCACCGAAAATGCCGGACAGAAGCTCGAAGCGCTCTTGCGCCGCCGCGACGTCGAGCACCTCGCTTTCCGCCACCAGCGGGCAGATCCAGTAGACGCGCGCGCCTTGCGCCATGGCACGGCCAATGCCGTCCACGACCTCTTCGAGCCGGTCGAGCGACACCGTGCGGGTGGCGATGGGCTGGCGGCCGGCGGGCTTCTCGTCGAGCACCGACACGTCCATATCGCCGAAATAGGTGAGCGCCAGCGTGCGCGGGATCGGCGTCGCGGTCATGACGAGCACATCGGCCGCCTCGCCCTTGGCGCCGAGCGCGAGGCGCTGATGCACGCCGAAGCGGTGCTGCTCGTCCACGACGGCGAGGCCCAGATCGTGGAAGGCCACACCCTCCTGGAACAAGGCATGCGTCCCCACCACCATGTGGATCGAGCCGTCGGCAAGGCCGGCCAGGATGGCAGCGCGCTCGCGGCCCTTGTCGCGGCCGGTGAGCACCGCGACCTTCAGCCCGACCTTCTCGCCAAGCGGCGCAAGGCGGGCCTGATGCTGGCGGGCCAAAAGATCCGTGGGCGCCATGAAGGCGGACTGGCGGCCGGCTTCCGCCACGCTCGCCATCGCCAGCAATGCCACCGCCGTCTTGCCGGAGCCGACATCGCCCTGGACGAGGCGCAGCATGCGCGTCGGCTTCGCCAGATCGCGGCGGATATCGGCGACCGCGCGTTTCTGCGCGCCGGTCAGCGCGAAGGGCAAGGCGGCTTCGAGCCGTGCGACGAGGCTGCCGTCGCCCGTCATCACGCGGCCGGGCGCGCGGCGCGCCGCATTGCGCACCAGCGCCAGCGCAAGCTGCGTCGCCAGCAACTCGTCGAAGGCGAGGCGGCGGCGGGCCGGGTCGACGGCAAGGGCCTCCGGCATCAGGGCCGCCGCCTCGCGCGGGCGATGCAGGGCGGTCAGCGCCTCATGGAACGGGACGAAGTTCTCGCGCGCAAGAAATGCCTCGTCCTGCCATTCCGGCAGCGCGGGCAGGTCCGAAAGCGCGCTTTCCATGGCCTTGCCGACGATGCGTGTCGAGAGCCCATCGGTCAGGCCATAGACCGGCTCGACATCCGGCAATGCCGCAAACCCCTTTGCATCGAGCACCCGGTCGGGATGAACCATCTGGCGACGGCCGTCCCACAATTCGATGCGGCCGCTGACGAAACGCTCCTCGCCCACCGGCAGGAGCTGCTCCATGCGCCCGCGCTGCGCATTGAAGAACACGAGCGAAATGTCGCCGGTCTCGTCCTCGACCAGCACACGATAGGGCACGCGCGCGCGGCCCGGAGGGCCCGGCTTGTGGGCCACCACGCGCACCGCGACCGTCACCGGCTCGCCGGGCGGACAATCGGCAATGGAGCCGCGCACGCGCCGGTCCACGCCCGCATGGGGCAGATGAAACAGAAGGTCCACCACGCGCGCCGGACGGCCCGGCTCGCCCAGCAGCCGGTCGAAGAGCGCGCCCAGCCGGGGGCCAACGCCCTTCAGCGCGGTGACCGATCGGAAAAAGGGATCGAGGACGGAAGGTCGCATACGACTCGGCTGACGGTGGCGCGTATCCCGCTATATAGGAGTTCAACCTGTCACGCCGAAATGGGAGGCTGCGATGAGCGGCACCACGCGCTCCAGCGCCGATCTCGATCCCCGCCGCCGCCGCCTGCTCTTCCGGGCATGGCATCGCGGCATTCGCGAAATGGACCTGATCATGGGCCGCTTCGCCGATGCCTATATCGGCGAATTGACCGACCCGGAACTCGACGTGTTCGAGCATCTGAGCGACGCGCCTGACCGCGACCTCTATGCCTGGATCACGGGCGCCGACCCGGTGCCGTCAAACTACGACAGCGAGATATTCAGGCGCCTGCAGGGCTTCCACACGCA
>JBIPLL010000677.1:0-3396 GCA_044368425.1 Beijerinckiaceae bacterium | reverse complement strand
GCGGCCAACGTGAAGCCGCTCTTCACGAGTTTGGCGACGTAGGCCGACGAACTCTTCTTCACGACGACGGCAACCGACTTCGGGGTCGACTCGTCGGCGATCTTTTTGACGCGGTCTATTTCTTTGCTGCTCAGTTCCCCGGATGCTCTTCGCGGGTAGACAGTAATGTTCTTCTTGTCGATCTCGACGTGAAAAGACTTCTTGCCTTCCTTGTCTCGGATCGTGATCCGCAGCGAGTTGCCCTTCGTGTCTGCGGAGGAGTTAGGCGTGCCGCCGAGCCGCTCGACGAGAGAGCCGACCTGATCACTCGTCATGCCCAACTTCTCAATCGTCCTCTTCACTCTCGTGGGCCGCATCTGGTTGTCGTAGATGCCCTTCACTGCGCCGGTGGCGGCACCGATCGCGGCCCCGGGCTTCACGGTCGCGGGTCCGCCCGCGAGAAGGCCGGTGATCGCGCCCTTCACTGCGCCGGTGGCGGCACCCTTCGCAGCCTCGGCAATGGCTCCGCCCGCGCAGGTGTTGCCAGACGAGAACTTCCCGTCGGGGTCGCGACCGCAGTCCCTAGACTGGACGAAGGCGAGGAGGCTGGCGTAGCGGGCGTCTGCGGGAAGAGAGCGGCGAGACTTCCCGCGATTCAAGACGATCCACTCGTCCTCACCATCGTCGAACGTCTCTCCGGCGATCTTTTTGAGATCGACGCCGACGGCCCCCTCTAGCGTGTAGACCTGACCTCCATACACTCTTGCCCAGTGCTCGGCGACCTTCTTGCTCGACGTCCAGCCAAGGAGCGGAGAGGTGTTTTCTTCGGGAGTCTTATCGTCTCCCCTGTAGAGCGTCGGGGCGGGTACGCCGTTCTCCTTCACTTCCTTCAGGAGAGACGCGGCCATCTCTCTCAATTTCTTGCCCGTCCCTGAATTCGGAACAGGCTTACCGTCTATTTCGTCCTGGACGTGAATGCCAATGTCGGACGTGCTGCCCTTCCACCTGACGACGGCAGACTTGAGCGTTGCGGAAGGATTTGAGTCGCCATCTCCAGAGCACTTGTTCCCGTCCCCAAACTTCCCATCCTCATCCCGCCCGCAGTCGCTCGTGCCCGTGAGGGCACCCCCGCCTGCGTTCGTGGCGGTGCTCATCGCCCTCGACTGCGAGAACGCGACGAGACTCGCGATGCGAGCGTTCAGGCTCATCAGCGGCGGTCCTTCAGGAACCTCAGCGTGTCTTCGACGACTTGGCGGGGGTCGTATGCCCTCTTCCCCGGGCGACGCTTCAGTTCCTCCCCGAGCATCTTCTCAGCCTCGGACGTGTTGCCGTCCTTGAACGGATACTGCTCCGTCTTCGAGCCGTCCGGGTGAACGCCTTGAAGATAGCCGTCCTTGTCGCCGACCTGCTTCGTCGTCCAAGGGAAGTGATCGCCCTTGCTCCAGGTCTGCACGCCGCCGCCTTCGTCGACCTTGCCCTTGTCCTTGCCGCCCTTTGAGAGTTGCTCTTCGCGGGCCTTGTCGAGGAAGCCCTGGGCCTTGTCGGTCTTGGACTTGCTCTTGTGATCCTTCCCCTTCTTCCACTCCATGTACTTCGGCTCGCCCGGAGGCTTCTCTGACTTCACGGTGCCGCCGCTTGGCTTATCCGGCTCGGGCTTATTCTTGCCGCCGTCGTTGCCAGACCCAAATCCGCCCTCCTTGCCGCCGCCGCAGGTGTTGTCGACGCCGCCGCCTGGGCCTGTCGGACAGAAGCCGCGACGCTCGGAGTAGAAAGCCATAAGTTCGTCGTACCGCTTCGACGAACGCTTGTACGACTTGATCATCGTGATGCGAGTCGCGTCGTCGCCTGTGATGCTATGTGTGAAACCGGCGTCAACGAACGCCTCCTCGTGAAGCCTGTCCATCGTGTCGAGGGCAACCATGACGTGATCGACGCCGAGGTCGCGACCGGCCTTGACGAGCGTGCCCGCCAGACGGCCGACGCTCTCGGTTCCCTCGCCGCCAATCGCGTTGGTGGCGTTCTCAATGAAGGCAACCTTTCCTGCGAGAGACTTGCCGACCTCGTCCTTCGCATACTTTTCGATGGTCATCTTCACGCCGCCGCCTTCGGCCTGAACGCCTCCGGTTCCGGTGGCCGTGATCTCCATCGCCTTGCCGAGCGTCCTTGCGAACTTGTCGATCCTCTTGATCGAGGAGCCAACGGCCTTCAACGCCTTCTCAACTTTAGCGACATAGCGATCAACGCCGACCGCGCCAGCAAGGAGGCCAACAAATCCTCCAACGACTGCGCCTGGGGCCCCCGCGATCGCGCCGACCGCCGCTCCTGCGGCTGCGCCAGCCAGGGCAGGCGTTGCGGTCGCGCCAATGTTCGCGCCAACGTCGTCGGCTGGCTTGCCGCCCCCAGACTTCCCGCCAGAGCCGCACGAGTTATCGACTCCTCCCCCTGGGCCTGTCGGACAGAAGCCGCGACGCTCCGCGTAGAACTCTCGGAGTTTTCGCATCTCTTCCTTGAAGTTCACCTTCGGTGCGTCGGCGACGGCAGCGAACTGCTCGTAACTTCGCTTCGCGACGGCAACGCTGCTATCCCTGTAGGCCGGATAGGTCACGGGCCCGCAGTCGAGGAGCGACTTGATCTTCGTCACGAGGCGGCGGCTCTTGCCTCCTTCGCGGGTCCACTTCTCGCCGCCTTCGGCCACGACGAACGAAAATGAACTGCCCTTCAAGTCACCGCGAGCCACGCTCTCGGCCAAATCTTTGCGGCTCTCGGGGAGCATGATCTCGTACTTGAGACCGATCTTGTCGACGGTCAACTTCATCGTGTTGGGGAAGCGACCGATGAGGTGATTCGGATCGTGGTTGAAGAGGCCACGAGTCTCCAGGGGCTTCCCTTCGAGGTCCTCGCCATTCTCGACGATCTCGAATGCCGACGGGGCGATCCTCTCCACGAAATCCCCCAACAGCAAACTGTCAGTATTAAATTTGGCCGCATACCCGATAAGGTATGTCCGCTTCTCGCCCGTCTGCGGGTCGGCGCGGTGCTCGACGCCGAGTGTGCCCTCGGTGGAATTCTCAGAACCAGACGCTGCCAAATACCGTCGCTCGACGTTTTGCATCCCAGTCTCCTTGACTTCGAGACTACGGGTTTCCGTTTCCGGACTATAAGAACGAGACTTCTCGTCGGCCGCGTTCATCTGCTCGACGACCTTCTTTGCCCACGAGTAGCCGCTCTGGAATCCGCCCCACAACTTCGCGGCGATGTAGCCGTTCGAGGGCCAGCCCTTATCGCCTCGATTGAATCCTTCGCCCTTCTGGTCGACGGTGTGGCGATCGAAGTACGCCTTCATGCGACGCACGGTCGACGGCGACAACTCGGTGCCGTTCGATAAGTCTCTCGCACGCGCGATGCCGACAGCCGTGC
>JBIPLL010000396.1:0-3397 GCA_044368425.1 Beijerinckiaceae bacterium | reverse complement strand
TCGTGGCGTCGAAATGCAGGCCGGGGTCGCCCGATGCCGCAAAAGCTGCCGTCCGCCATCCGCTATCAGGAGCCCTGAATGACGCATCGTCCCATCCATTTGCCCGTCGGTCCGCTTTCCGCCGCAGAGGCGCGGGGCCGTTCGCAGGGGGCGCTGGAGGGGCTGCCGGAATGGGATCTGACGCATCTCTATCCGGCGATGGATTCGCCGGCCTTCCGCGACGACCTCGCCCGGGCCGAGAGCGAATGCCGCCTGTTCGCCGAGAGCTATCGCGGGCGTCTCGAAGCGCTGGCGCAGGGTGAGAGTGCGCCGGCGGAGCTGTTCGAGGCGCTGAAGCGCTACGAGGCGCTCGAGGATCTTCTGGGCCGGATCATGTCCTATGCGGGCCTGCTCTATGCGGGGGAAACCACCGATCCCGCCCGGGCCAAGTTCTACGGGGACGCGCAGGAGCGCATGACGGCGGCGTCCAGCGACCTGCTGTTCTTCACGCTCGAACTGAACCGCATCGAGGACGGCGTGCTCGATGCGGCGATGGCGCGCGAGCCGCTGAGCCATTACCGCCCCTGGCTCGAGGATATCCGGCGCGAGAAGCCCTTCCAGCTCGACGACGAGGTCGAGCGGCTGTTCCACGAGAAGTCGGTGACGGGCCGCGCAGCCTGGAACCGGTTGTTTGACGAGACGATCGCGGCCCTGCGCTTCAACGTGCGCGGCGAGGAGCTGTCGCTGGAGCCAACGCTCAACAAGCTGCAGGATGCGGACGCACTCGTGCGCAAGGATGGGGCGCAGGCGCTTGCCGATGTGTTCAAGGGGCAGCTGCGGCTGTTTGCGCTGATCACCAACACGCTGGCCAAGGACAAGGAAATCTCCGATCGCTGGCGGGGTTTTCGCGACGTTGCGCAATCGCGCCATCTCGCCAACCGTGTCGAGCCGGAAGTGGTCGAGGCGCTGGTCAGTGCGGTGCGCGAGGCCTATCCGCGGCTGTCGCACCGCTATTACAAGCTCAAGGCGTCCTGGTTCGGGCGGCCCTATCTCGATCACTGGGATCGCAACGCCCCGCTGCCGAAGGTCGAGCAGCGCGTGATCGGCTGGCAGGAGGCGCGCGACACAGTCCTGTCGGCCTATGGCGATTTCGATCCGCGCATGGCGAGCCTCGCCGACCGGTTCTTCACGGAAAGCTGGATCGACGCGCCGGTGCGGCCGGGCAAGGCGCCGGGCGCCTTCGCACACCCGACCGTGCCCTCGGCACATCCCTATGTGATGCTCAATTATCAGGGCAAGCCGCGCGACGTGATGACGCTTGCCCATGAGCTGGGCCATGGCGTGCACCAGCTGCTTGCGGCGCCCCAGGGCGCGCTGATGGCCTCGACGCCGCTGACGCTGGCCGAAACGGCCTCGGTCTTCGGCGAGATGCTGACCTTCCGCCGGCTGCTGGCGGCCACGACCGATGCGCGCCAGCGGAAAGCGATGCTCGCCGCCAAGGTCGAGGACATGATCAACACGGTCGTGCGCCAGATCGCCTTCTACAGCTTCGAGCGGTCCGTGCATCTGGCGCGGCGCGATGGCGAGCTGCCGGCCGAAAAGCTGTGCGAGTTGTGGATGGAGGTGCAGGGCGAGAGCCTCGGGCCGGCCATCAAGCTGCATCCGGGCTACGAGACCTTCTGGGCCTATATCCCGCATTTCGTCCACTCGCCGTTCTATGTCTATGCCTATGCCTTCGGGGACTGCCTCGTGAACTCGCTCTATGGCGTCTATGAGCGCTCGAATGCAGGCTTTGCCGACCGGTATCTCGCCATGCTGGCAGCGGGGGGCACGAAGCATCATTCCGAGCTTCTGGCGCCCTTCGGGCTCGATGCCCGCGATCCCGGCTTCTGGCAGATCGGGCTCACCATGATCTCGGGGCTCATCGACGAACTCGAGGCGATGGACGCGGGCATCTGAACGGGCCTTCAGCGCGATCTTAACACTATCGCGTCACGGTGGCCCGATGACCGCCAGCTCTGCCACACCCCTGCCATCCGCCTCGACGCGGGACGATACCGCTCCCCCTCAGCAGGGCCATGGCGGGCGCGTGGCAATCTATATCTTCGCCCTGCGCTGTGCCGCCGCAGGCGTTGCCTATCTCATGCAGGTCGGGCTCGCCCGCCTGCTCGGCGATGCGGAATATGGCGTGTTCGTCACCGCCTGGACGCTGGTGCCGCTCGTGGGCACGCTGGCGTGCCTCGGCCTGCCGCTGGCGGCGCAAAAGCTCATTCCGGCCTATCTCGCGGCCGGAGACCGCGCAGGCTTCGTTGCCTTCCTGCGCGGTGCGCGGCAGGTCGCCGGGCTTGTCGGCGTCGCGCTCGCGGCGCTTGGCATTGCGGGCCTTCTGGCGCTGCCGCATATCCCGCTCCTTCAGGGAATCGCGGACAGCCCCTATCGCAGCGCCATTCTCGTCGCGCTCCTGACCGCGCCGCTCTTCGCCGTGGGTGCGGTGCAGGAGGGCATTGCCCGCAGCTTCGACTGGACGCCGACGGCGATGCTGCCGTCCTACCTCCTGCGGCCCCTGCTGCTGATCGTCCTTGGCGGCCTTGCCGTCTGGCTGGGCCAGCCGGCGCTCGCTGTCACGGCGATGCTGGCGGGGCTCGTTGCGACGGGACTGACGGTCTGGGGACAGCGGCGCGCGATCTCGGCAGGGCTGGACCGGGCGGGGCTCGGGCGTGCGGCGCATGAGCGCGTGCCACGTTTTCGGGACTGGATCGCCACGCGCCGGAGCTGGCTGGGGCTTGGCACGCCTATCCTGATCGTGGAGGTCTGCGACCTCGTGATGCTGAATGCCGATGTGCTGATGCTCGCGGCCTTTGCGTCGCCGCAGGAGGTCGGCATCTATTTCGCTGCCGCCAAGACGCTGATGCTGGTGCAGTTCGTCTATTTCGCCGTCGCGACAGCCATGAGCCACCGCTTCGCGGCCTTCCATGCGGCGGGCGACGAGGCAGGACTGCGGGCGGCCTTGCGTCGGGCGGTGCACTGGACCTTCTGGCCATCGCTTGGCGCCACCGCGATCATGCTGGTGGCCGGGCCCTATCTGCTCGCGCTGTTCGGGCCTGCCTTCGTCGCGGCCTATCCCGTCATGGCGATCCTGTCGCTGGGGCTGCTCTTGCGGGCAGGCGTCGGCCCGCTCGAGCGCTTCCTCAACATGATCGGTCACGAATGGGCGGCCGCGCGCGCCTATGGAATCGCTGCGGCCGGATGCGTCGTGCTCAACCTCGCGCTGATCCCGCCCTTCGGCATCCGGGGCGCGGCCGCCGCCATGGCCGCGACCTATGCCATCGAGACGCTGCTGCTGGTCGTGGCGGCGCGGGCGGCCTTGCGGCGGCGGGTGTCGCCCGCCGCCTGATGTTTCGCCGCCTCAGCGGGTGAA
>JBIPLL010000017.1:0-13863 GCA_044368425.1 Beijerinckiaceae bacterium | reverse complement strand
AGGCAGCAGATACGTCCGAGCGACCTGGCGAAAGCGTGCCGCTCCGTGATCCGCGCATGGCTACGGATATCAGCTATGCATTTTTTGCATTTGTTTATTGTGCGCTGCACACTAAACTAGGAATTGTCAAACGGCGCGGATTTGTTCCCTGTTTGGCAGCCCTCCTTGGGCGTTTCCTCCCTAGACTTGGGCCGCGCACGCAAGTGGGCGGCCTTTTTTCTTGCCAGCGCATACTGCCCGGCCCGTCTTTTGCGGCTTGTCAGATTGCCGCCGGGCGAAGCTATTCGGCGGCCAGCGGTCGGCCGTGCAGGCCTTGCGGGATTTCCGCCATCACGCCTGCAAAAATCGCTCCCAGATCTTGCGCGAGGCGCGTGAAGCCCGAATGGGGCTCGAGCGTGCGCTCGTCCATATAGAGCGGCCGCGCGATCTCGATCTGCAAGGCGTGCCGGCCGATCAGCGGCTCGCCATAATGTTCCGTGATGAAGCCGCCGGCATAGGGGCGGTTGCGCACCACATGATAGCCGCGTCCCCGGAAGGCTTCCTCGAAGCGGGTGACGATGGAGCCAGCGCAGGACGTGCCGAAGCGGTCGCCCAGGATCACGTCGGGCCTTTTCCCTGATTCGCGGCCGAGCCCCTTGATCGGCATGGAGTGGCAGTCGACCAGGACCACGCAGCCGAAACGCCGTGCCGTCTCGTCGATGAGACCGCGCAGGGCGGCATGATAGGGCTTGTAGAGCGCATCGACGCGCATCAGCCCTTCCTGGACCGGCAGGCGGCCTGCATAGATTTCCTGCCCGTCGCCGACCAGGCGCGGCACCGTGCCAAGACCGCCCGCAACCCGCATGGACCGGGTATTGGCGAAGGCCGGCAGGCGCCCGTCGAACAGGCGAGGGTCAAGTTCGAAGGGTTCGCGGTTGACGTCGAGATAGGCGCGGGGAAACCGGGCCGTGAGCATCGGCGCGCCAAGCGCCACCACGGGGCGCACGAGATCATCGACGAATGCGTCCTCCGAGCGGCGGAGCGTCACTGCATCAAGGCGCGAGGCGGCAAGAAAGGCATTCGGGTAGAAACGGCCGGCATGGGGCACATCGAAGACGAACGGGCTGCGCCACCGGACAGGCCGGCGGATCTCGAAGGGCGGATCGAAGTCCGTCGCTGACATCGAGGCGAGGTTCCTCCCGGACAGGGGACAAGGGAAACTGCGAAGGGGCCCGAAGCGAATGTGACGATCATGGCGCGAAAGATGCCCTATAGGGCCCGATTCAGCGACAGGCTGCAACGCACAATCAGCCGCATTCGTGGTTTGCGGCGCCGGTTTCGTCCGTTGCGGCCATCCTTGCCGGAGCGGGCGGAGCAGGCCGGCGGCTTTGCCCGGTTTCATGAACCGTTTTTTTCACTTGAATCGGTATTCATCGTGAACTTCATGCGTTGTTTACGATGACGCGGCTTTATGCGAGGGACCGTCCGCCCGCGCGGCTGTCGCGCCCGCCCCCGGACCTGCCAGACTTCATGCCATGAACAAGATCCTCCTCGCCGAAGACGACAACGACATGCGCCGCTTCCTCGTGAAGGCGCTCGAGAAGGCCGGCTATGACGTCGCCTCCTTCGACAATGGACTGTCGGCTTATCACCGGCTGCGGGAAGAGCCGTTCCAGTTGCTGCTGACCGACATCGTGATGCCGGAAATGGATGGAATCGAGCTGGCGCGGCGTGCCACCGAACTCGATCCGGACATGAAGGTCATGTTCATCACGGGCTTTGCCGCCGTCGCGCTCAATCCCGATTCGCAGGCACCGAAGGACGCGAAGGTCCTGTCGAAGCCCTTTCACCTCAAGGATCTGGTCGCGGAAGTGCAGAAGCTCCTGACCGCCGCCTGAGTCCCGTGCCGTTTCCCGATTGGTGTCGAAGCCGGCTTGCAATCGCGGAAGCCAGCTTGTAAGAGCGGCATCGCTGATCGGGGCTGCGGCCCTGACGGGCGCGTAGCTCAGCGGGAGAGCACTACGTTGACATCGTAGGGGTCGCTGGTTCGATCCCAGCCGCGCCCACCATTTTCTCCGCAAGGAGACGAAAAGGCCGCCCTAACAGGCGGCCTTTTCTTTTTGCGTCCTATTTGGCCGGCGTCGAACCGGCGACCTGTCCTGCCGGCTCGGTGCTCAGCCAGCGATAGAGGATGCCCCCGAGCGCGCCGCCAATCAGCGGAGCAAGCCAGAACAGCCAGAGCTGGCCCAGCGCCCAGCCGCCGACAAAGAGAGCCGGGCCGGTGCTGCGTGCCGGATTGACCGAGGTATTGGTCACCGGAATGCTGACGAGATGGATCAGGCACAGGCCAAGCCCGATGGCGAGCGGCGCGAAGCCCGCCGGTGCCTTGCCGTGCGTGGCGCCCATGATGATGAACAGGAACATCATGGTCATCACGACTTCGGTGAGGAAGGCGGCCGCGAGCCCGTATTTACCGGGCGAATGTTCGCCATATCCGTTGGAAGCGAAGCCCTTGGCGAGATCGAAGCCGGGCGCGCCGCTGGCAATGAGATAAAGAACGAGTGCGCCCGCGATACCGCCCACGACCTGGGCGATGATGTAGGGCACGACCTGATCGTTCGGGAAGCGCCCGCCTGCCGCCAGCCCGACCGTCACGGCCGGGTTGAGGTGGCAACCGGAAATGTGGCCGATCGCATAGGCCATGGTCACGACGGTCAGGCCGAAGGCGAGCGAGACGCCGAGCAGGCCGATGCCTACCTGCGGAAAGCCGGCGGCGATCACTGCACTGCCGCAGCCGGCAAATGTCAGCCAGAATGTGCCGATCGCCTCGGCTGCATATTTTTTGGAATTCATCGGTTCCCCTCCGATTAAACGTCGTTAACGAATGCCAAAACCCGCAGCCGGTCAATGTATTTTCCCCACCTGTCGTGCAGCGATGCGGCTGTCTCGCGACACGTCGTGCGTGATCGTGCCACTTGTCGCCATGATCATGCGCTGTAGCGCTCCCCAGGGGGCAGGTGGCCGCGTCGAGCCCTCCCGGTCCTGCGGTGCGGCGACAGGGATGGGTCGCGGCCGCTGCGGCTGCATGCACCCCCGTATGGATCGGAAAGCCGCCACGGGGATATTCTCCATGCTCCGCTTGTCATTTGGCCGGCGCGGGATAGGCTGGCACCAGAAGCGGGCCGCCTTCGCCATGGGTCCGCCACAACAGCGAGGCGCATGGGCGGGCAGCTCTTTCGAGGCTGGCTGCACCCAGGCCCCCCCTCCGGGAGTCGGACATGAACAGGATGATCACAACAGGCCGCGGCCGGCTGATGGGCGCGCTCATGGGCGCCGTCGCGCTCGGGCCGCTGACGGTTGCCGGCGCGCTGGCCGCCACGCCGAAGGACACGCTGGTCGTGGCCTGGGCCATCGACGACATCATCACCATGGACCCGGCCGAATCCTTCGAGATCTCGGCGGGCGAGATCATGGGCAACAGCTATGACCGGCTGGTGCGCTTCGATCTTGACGATCCCTCGAAGCTCTATGGCGACATCGCCCGGTCGTGGACCGTGTCGGAGGACAGCAAGACCTATACGTTCCAGCTCAAGGAGGGCCTGAAATTCGCCTCAGGCAATCCGATCACGGCCGAGGACGTGGCGTTCTCGCTGCAGCGCGCGGTGATGCTCGACAAGACGCCGGCCTTCATCCTCACGCAGTTCGGCCTGACCAAGGCAAACGTGAAGGAGAAGGTGCGTGCCACGGGACCGCTCACCGTCGTGCTCGAGGTCGACAAGTCCTACGCGCCGTCCTTCGTGCTGAACTGCATGACCGCCAATATCGCCTCCATCCTCGACATGAAACTGGTCATGTCGAAGGAGCAGAACGGCGATATGGGCGCAGCCTGGCTCAAGACGAACTTTGCGGGCTCCGGGCCGATGAAGATCCGCGAATGGCGCGCCAACGAGATCCTGGCGCTCGAGCGCAACGACAATTACCACGGCGAGAAGGCCAAGCTTGCCCGCGTGATCTATCGCCACGTCAAGGAGGCAGCGACCCAGCGCCTGCTGCTCGAGAAGGGCGATGCGGACGTGGCGCGCAACCTGACGCCGCAGGATCTCG
The DNA here is from genome assembly GCA_044368425.1 of Beijerinckiaceae bacterium. GTDB lineage: Bacteria > Pseudomonadota > Alphaproteobacteria > Rhizobiales > Beijerinckiaceae > JBIPLL01. The sequence continues at coordinate 9,780 of JBIPLL010000017.1, read as the reverse complement.
ACGCGCTCGCCGCCAACAAGGACATCGCGACGACCGCGACGCCGAAGGGCACCGTCTATTATATCAGCCTGAACATGAAGAACCCCAACCTCGCCAAGCCCGAGGTGCGGGAGGCCTTCAAGTATCTGATGGACTATGAGGGCATCGGCGGTACGCTGATCAAGAATATCGGCATCGTGCACCAGAACTTCCTGCCGGTCGGCCTTCTGGGTGCGGCCACCGAGAAGCCCTACAAGCTCGACATTGCCAGGGCGAAGGACCTGCTCGCCAAGGCCGGCTTCCCGAACGGCTTCAAGGTGACGTTCGACGTGCGCACCACGCAGCCGGTGCAGGGCATTGCCGAGAACTTCCAGCAGAACGCCAAGAAGGCCGGGATCGATATCGAGATCCTGCCGGGCGATGGCCGCCAGACGCTCACCAAATATCGCGCCCGCTCGCACGACCTCTATATCGGCCAGTGGGGCGCCGATTACTGGGACCCCCATACCAATGCCGATACCTTCGCGCGCAATCCCGACAATGCGGAAGACGCCAAGTCGAAGCCGCTCGCCTGGCGCAATGCCTGGGATATTCCGGCCCTGACGAAGAAGACGGATTCGGCCGTGCTCGAGCGCGACACGGAGAAGCGCAAGGCCCTCTATGCCGAGATCCAGAAGGAGCATCGCGAGACCAGCCCCTTCGTCATGATCTACCAGATGAACGAGGTGGCGGCCTTCCGCAACAATGTGCAGGGCCTGCGGCTCGGCCTGACCTCGGACACGACCTACGTGCATCGCGTCTCGAAGAAGTGAGGCGCGCTTGAGCGTCGTCACATCATCGTCACCCGCAGGCGGTCGCTCCGGCGCCCGCCTGCGCAAGCGTGTCTGGGCCGTCGGCGGCTTTCTGGGCGGGATGCTCGTCACCTATCTGGGATTGCTCGCCGTCACCTTCTTCATCGGCCGTGTGATCCCGATCGACCCGGTTCTCGCCATTGTGGGCGACCGGGCGCCCGAGCATGTCATCCAGCGCGTGCGCGAGGAACTCGGGCTCAATCTCCCGCTCTGGCAGCAATTCCTGATCTATATCGGCAAGGTGCTGCAGGGCGATTTCGGCACGTCGGTGCTGAGTTCCAACCCGGTTCTCGACGACATCAGGCGCGTCTTTCCCGCCACGCTCGAACTCGCGACGCTCGGCACGCTGATCGGCGCGGGCCTCGGCATCCCGCTGGGGGTCTGGGCGGCAGTCCGGCGCGGTGGATTTGTCGACCAGCTCGTGCGCGTGATGGGGCTCATCGGCTATTCGGTGCCGATCTTCTGGCTCGGCCTCATGGCGCTGCTGGTCTTCTATGCGCGGCTTGGCTGGGTCGGCGGGCCGGGGCGCATCAATGTCGTCTATGAATTCACGCTGACGCCCTGGAGCGGCATCATGCTGCTCGATACGGCGCTTGCCGGGGAATGGGAGGCGTTCCGCAACGCGTTGTCACATCTGATCCTGCCGGCGAGCCTGCTCGGCTATTTCTCGCTCGCCTATATCAGCCGCATGACGCGCTCCTTCATGCTCAACGAGCTGGCGCAGGAATATGTGATCGCCGCCCGGGCCAAGGGATTGTCCGAAGCGCGCATCATCTGGCGCCACGCCCTGCGCAATGCAGCGGTGCCTCTGGTGACCGTCGTCGCCCTTTCCTATGCCGGCCTGCTCGAAGGCTCGGTCCTGACCGAAACCGTCTTCGCCTGGCCGGGGCTGGGACTCTACATCACCAATTCGCTGCAGAACGCCGACATGAATGCCGTGCTGGGCGGCACGATCGTGGTGGGCTCCGTGTTCATCGGGCTCAACCTCCTGTCGGACCTGCTCTATCGCGTCCTCGATCCCCGGACGCGCGAGGCATGAGCTTGACCTCCCCATCTCCGCAACCGCAAGGTTCCGGGCCTTCTGGCTGGCACGACTGGCTGATGAGCGACCGGCCCGCCTCGCGGCGGCAGGCGTCGCTTGGTCGCCTCTATGCCGGGTGGCGCACCTTCGCGCGCAACCGCCTCGCCATGGTCGGGCTCGGCATCATCATCGCGCTCGTGCTGGTGGCGATCTTTGCCGACCAGCTTGCGCCCTTCTCTCCCTATGAGGGGAACTTGCGCACGACGCGTCTGCTGCCGCCCTCCTCGACGCACTGGTTCGGCACGGACGATCAGGGCCGCGATATCCTCTCGCGCATCATCCACGGTTCGCGCATCACGCTCTTCGTCGTTGTGCTTGTGGCCGTGCTTGCCGCGCCCATCGGGCTCATCGTCGGCACGGTTGCGGGCTATGCGGGCGGCTGGGTCGATGCGGTGCTGATGCGCATCACAGACATTTTCCTGGCCTTTCCGCGCCTGATCCTGGCGCTTGCCTTCGTGGCGGCGCTGGGACCGGGGATCGAGAACGCGGTCATCGCCATCGCCATCACGTCCTGGCCGCCTTATGCGCGTATCGCGCGGGCCGAGACGCTGACGATCCGGCGGATGGACTACATTGCCGCGGTGCAGCTGATGGGCGCCTCGCCGGCGCGCATCGTGATGCGCCACATCATGCCGCTGTGCCTGTCCTCCGTGATCGTGCGCGTCACGCTCGATATGGCGGGCATCATCCTGACGGCGGCGGGACTGGGCTTTCTGGGGCTCGGCGCGCAGCCGCCCATGCCCGAATGGGGCGCGCTGATCTCCAATGGCCGGCTCTACGTGCTCGACCAGTGGTGGGTGGCGGCGGCGCCCGGCGCGGCGATCTTCGTCGTCAGCCTCGCCTTCAACCTGCTCGGCGACGGCTTGCGCGACGCGCTCGATCCGAAGGCCGACCAATGAGCGCGCTGCTCGACGTTGCAAATCTGCGGGTTGCCTTTCCGAACCGGGAAGGCGTCTTCGTCGAGGCGGTGAGCGGCGTGTCGTTCCAGCTTGGGCGCGAGCGGCTCGGCATTGTTGGCGAATCGGGCTCGGGCAAGTCGCAGACCGGGCGCGCCATCCTTGGCCTCACCCCGCCGCAGGGCCGCGTGAGCGCCGACAGGCTGACATTCGACGGGATCGACCTCCTGACCTGTCCCGCGAAACAGCGGCGTGCCCTGCGCGGCGGGCGGATCGGCATGGTGCTGCAGGATCCCAAATTCTCGCTCAATCCGGTCATGACGATCGGCAAGCAGATCATGGAGACGCTGCACGCCCACGAGACGGTCAGCGGGCGCGAGGCGCGCGAGCGGGCGCTCGCCATGCTGGCAGCGGTGCAGATCGACCGGCCGCAGCGCGTCTTCGATCTCTATCCGCACGAAGTCTCGGGCGGCATGGGCCAGCGGGCGATGATCGCGATGATGCTTATCGCCGATCCCGACCTGCTTATCGCCGACGAGCCGACCTCCGCGCTCGACGTGACGGTGCAATTGCAGGTGCTCGCCATTCTCGACCGGCTCGTCAGCGAGCGGGGCATGGGCCTCATCTTCATCTCGCACGACCTGCGGCTCGTCTCGTCCTTCTGCGACCGCGTGCTTGTGATGTATGCGGGCCGCGTAGTCGAGGAAGTGCCCGCGGGCGGGCTCTCAGGCGCGAAACATCCCTATACGCAGGGGCTGATCGAGTGCCTGCCGCGGTTGGGCGAGGAGCGCCACCCGCTGCCGGTGCTCGACCGCGATCCGGCATGGCGGAATGAAATGCCGCTGCCGCGCGATGAGCCCGCGCCATGAGCGGCGGCATCGGCATCCGGGCCGACAACCTGTCCGTGGTGTTCGACGGCTTCACGGCGGTCGACGATGTGTCCTTCATCGTCGCGCCGGGCGAGAGCTTCGGGATCGTGGGCGAATCGGGATCGGGCAAGTCGACGATCCTGCGCGCCATTTGCGGCCTTGCGCCGGTCAGCGCCGGGCGCATCGCGCTCACCGGGGAGGGCGAGCTGCCGCTGCCGGGCTCCCGCGCCTTTCGCCGCCGCGTGCAGATGGTGTTCCAGGACCCCTATGGCTCGCTGCATCCGCGCCAGAGCGTCGACCGCATCCTGTCGGAGCCGCTCGCCATCCACGGCATCGACGATGCCGAGAGGCGCATCGAGCGGGCGCTTGACGAGGTGGGGCTCGGTACGGGTTTTCGCTTCCGCTATCCGCACCAGCTGTCCGGCGGGCAGCGCCAGCGCATCGCCATTGCGCGGGCACTGATCCTCGAGCCGCAGATCATGCTGCTCGACGAGCCGACCTCGGCGCTTGACGCCTCGGTTCAGGCGGAAGTGCTCAACCTGCTCGAGGATCTGCGGCGCAGGCGCGGTCTCAGCTTCCTGATGGTCAGCCACGATCTCGCGGTCGTGACCCATATGTGCGAGCGCCTCATGGTGATGCAGCGCGGGCGCATGGTCGAGGTGCTGGCGTCGGGCGATCTCAGCGCCAGTCGCGTGACCCAGGATTACACGCGCGACCTGATGCGGGCCTCGCTCGGGTTCCGGCGCGAGCCGGCCGCCTGATCAATCTGGCGCATCGCGGTCCTGCCAGCCGGAGCGGCGCGTCGCGCCGTCCCAGGCCAGCATCATCAGGCAGCCGAGCCCGATAAAGGCGAGTGCATCGCGCATGAGACCCGCCAGAAGCCCCATGATGGCGGAGCTGTCATGGGCGAGCGGCAGGATGAAGCCGATTCCGAAGCCAAGATTCATCATGCGAGCCCCCTGTTTTCGGCCCAGGCCCGCAGGCGAGCAGCGGCGCGGCTGGCGCCTGTATTGTTGGGATGGGTTCCGTCGGTGGTGAGCGCGCCGGCGTCGATGGCCCAGCGGCTCGGGTCGCCGGCATCGGCGAGGCCCGGCAGGGCGCCCGGCGAGATGCAGTCGATGACGCTGTCGATCGTTCCGGCGCTCGCGAGGCCGGCCAGCCAGGCGTTGAACTGGTCGCGCATGCTCCCGCTCGTGAAGCCCGGGCGCGGCGTCTGGCCGGCAAGCGTTGTATAGGTGCCGCCCGACGCTACACGCGGAAACAGCAAAACGGCATGGAAGCGGCTGCCCTGCGCCTTCACCGCGCCAATCGTCGTCAGATAGTCGGCCTGGAGCGCTGCGAGGCTGCGCCCCTGATCGATATCGTTGGTGCCGTGGTTGCAGATCACGTCCGAGCCGTGGCGCGTCAGCAGCAGCCGGCGGGCGCCATTCGTCACGAATGTGTCGGCCCGCTCGCCGCCGCGCGCCAGGTTGAGCCACGGAATGCGGTGGCCATTGACGAGGCTCAGGCCCTTGGCGACGAAGCCGATGGCGCCTGTCGCGCTTTCGACCGTGTCGAAATTGGTCCCCTCGGCAATGGAATCACCGATGATGGCGACGCCGGCATGGCTTCCTTCGCCGATGATGCCCAGCGGGCCGAAGCCGCTCGTAGCCGAGCCCGAGCCCCCCGACGGAACGGTCAGCACGCCCGTCGCCAGAACCTGGTTGGTCGTTCCGGCATTATGGGCCACGAACTGCGCCCCGGTCGCGCCGTTGACCGGCTGGCGGCGGTTGAAGACCGTTCCGGCGGTCATGTTGACCCGGAAGCGCACGAAATAGTCCTGACCGGCCGGCACGTTGAGCGAGAGCGCGTCCGAGACGCGGTCATTGTCGTTGGGCGCGAGGGTCAGGCTCGTCTGGCCGGCGAAGAGGAAGCGCGTCGTCAACCCTCCATGTTCAAGCGCGGCCTGCCAGACGACCGTGTTACCCGGCAGGATCTCGCCATTGGGATGCGACGGATTCTGGACGAGGATGTGCCCGAGCACGAGACGGGGACTGGTGAGCCCGCCCTTCGGAGCCCGCATGGTGAAGCGACCCTCCACAACGGAGAAGCCGGACAGGGCCGTCGTGTCGCCGGGCACCATGTAGCGCTGCGAGGCAATGCGCGGCGGTGCGACCGGCGGGGGAGGGGCCGCGCCCTGCGCTCCCGTCTGCGTGACGCGCAGATGCGTTGCCAGAAGCCCCCTCATGATTCCCACCGCGCCTTGACGGTGACGCTTGTGCCGGCCTGATCGGCACGACGTGCCTCGATCTGGCTTGCATTGGCGAGGCCGAACAGGGTGAAATAGGTGCGGTCGAAGACCGGGATCGCCACGCCCGCACCGCCCTGTCGGACCTCGATCGTGGTGCCGGTATCGTTGCAGATGGTCAGCTGGTGGCAGGCTTGCGCCGCGAAGGCGGTGAAATTCGCCCCCGTTGCCGCGGTTGCGAGCGCGATATTGCCGCCTGCATTCATCACGGGTTCGACAGCGGGCGGGCTTGCGCGCAACTGGCTGTCGGTGAGCGGCCCGGTCGCCGTGACGGTGCCCGAGACGGGCAGCGGGCTTGCCCGCAATTGCGCGTCCGTCGCCGGTCCGCTGACGGGAACGGTGCCCGAGACGCCGATCGTGCCCGCGACAGGAACCGGCGCGGCCCGCAATTCCGTGTTGGTCAGGCCCGCGCCGCTGCTGATCGCGACGGGCACGGGGCTGGCCCGCAATTGCGCATCGGTCAGTCCGCCCGAGATGGGCAGGGGATTGCCGGGAGCAAGATCGGCCCCCGCGACCTGCAGCCCGACGCGACCGATGATGGCCGTGCCGGGCGGCAGGGCGGGCAGGCTGTCGACGTGATGATGGGGCGTGTGCAGCCCTGCGACCTCGGTCGTGCGCAGGGTCTGGGTCAGGTTATTGGCGTCCTTGACGGGGAGGTTGTTGGGCATGTCAGGCTCCGAGCGTGACCACGTGGCCGCTCTGGGCCGGATCGGTGAAATCGAGCCGTCCGGCCTGTGCTGGCGGGGGCGGCGGCGGAGGTGGCTGGACGTTGCGCCAGCGGCGCAGGGCCATCAGCGTGAGGGCGGGACCGAGACCGAACATGGCGGCTCAGCGGGTATAGGCGTGAATGACGAGGCCCGGCGTGGTGCCGCTCGCCCAGATCCGGCGCACGGCCGATGGTTCAACCGTCAGGCCCGGCGGGAAGGTCAGGTCGACGATGTCGCCGTCGCCCGGCGCGTCGATATAGGTGACGCGCAATGTGGCCTGGCTCAGCGCGGCCGGCACGAAGACGCGCAAGGCCTTGGCATAGACCGGCAGATCGGCCCCGTCGGACGGGGCGACGAGCAGCGCCTCGGTCGCAGGGCTCGACCGGCCGGAACCCTGGCCGACGGTTGGATTGACTTCGGGGGAGGTGGAACGCGGCATGATCGTCTCCAGTGAGGACTGGAGCGAAGGCTAAGCGGGCTGAAGGGCGCGGGGATAAGCAGTGGCTTGATTTCCGGCGGCGGACAGGCCATAGGAGGCGCCGAAGACGCATGACCGGCGGCCTATGGCCTCCTCGCGCGTCCATCCCTTTCAGGCAGTCGGTGGTTCGCGCAGGCGATGCACCTTTGCCATGACACAAGACTGCCTTACGGAGGCTCCGATGAAGATCCGCAATTCGCTCAAGTCGCTGCGCGAGCGTCACCGCGACAACCAGCTGGTGCGCCGCAAGGGCCGCGTCTACATCATCAACAAGACGCAGAAGCGCTACAAGGCCCGCCAGGGCTGAGCGCCGCCGGTCACGGCTGCGTGACCGCCTGAATCGCTCCCGATGCTTGATCGCGCGCGTCCATGCCCTACACTGGAGGGCATGGAACGCGCGCGCTTGTCTTTCCCCATTCGTCTGCCGACCCTCGCTTTCGCGACGCTTGTTGTCGCGACGATCGGCAGTCTGGTTATCGCCTCGGCCGGGCCGGCGGCAGCTCAGCAATCTCGCGATACTTCCGCGCCCTCCGCGCGCGATGGCAGCACCGGTCGCCAGCAGGCGCGCCCGGCCAAGCCGGAGACCCGGCCTGCTCCCGAGACCGTGTCGAGCCTGCTCGACAAGCTCGCCGTCGCCACCGATCCTGACGAGGCGAGGCGAATTGCCACCCGGATCGAGCGGATCTGGCTGCGTTCGGGCAGCGATACCGCCGACCTCCTGATGACGCGTTCCGTGCAGGCGCTGGTTCAGGGCGACCATGCCCTGTCGATCGAACTGCTCGACCGTGTGCTGACGCTGAAGCCCGACTGGGCGGAGGCGTGGAACCGGCGTGCGACCGCGTTTTTCCTGCTCGGCGACTTCGAGCGCTCCATGGCCGACCTGCAGCAGGTCCTGCGGCGCGAGCCGCGCCATTACGCGGCCCTGACCGGGCTCGGTGTGATCCTGCAGACCGTGGGCGACAAGAAGCGGGCCTTCCAGGCGTTCCGCAAGGCGGCCGAGATCCATCCCCAGCAGGAGATGGTGAAGCAGGCGCTGGAGCGCCTGACCCCTGAGGTCGAAGGCCGCGACATCTGACCCGCCGCCTCGTGCTTGTCGCCTCGGTCCTCCTGTCTGCATTAGCCATCGGCGCATTCGGCTATACGCGGCTTGCGCAGGCCAAGGTCGAGGCGACCTATCCGCCCGACGGGCGTTTCGTGCCGGTCGAGGGTGGCCGGCTGCATGTCCATGAAGCAGGAACCTCGAAGGACGATGGTTTCGCGCTTGTCCTGCTTCATGGCGCGTCCAGCAACGGCGCCGACATGATGCATGCGCTGGGCCGCGACCTTGCCCGCGATTTCCGCGTCGTCGCCATCGACCGGCCGGGGCATGGCTGGAGCGACCGGCCCGGCGGCCTCCGCGATGCGCAGCCCGATGCGCAGGCGCGGATGATCTCGCAGGCCCTCGCGGCGCTGGGGATCACGCGGGCGGTGATCGTTGCTCATTCGCTTGCGGGAGCGGTCGGGGTCAATTTCGCCCTGAGGCGGGCCGATCTTGCGGTTGGGCTCGTCCTGCTGGCGCCGGTGACCCATCCGTGGCCGGGCGGCATTGCCTGGTATTACGGCCCGGCCTCGTGGCCCGTTTTCGGTCCGCTTTTCGCGCGGCTCGTCGCGATTCCCGTTGCCTCGGCCGTGCTCGAGCAGGCAGCGGCCGGCGTGTTCGCGCCCCAGCCCCTGCCTGTCGACTATATCGAGAAGGCGCGTGTCAGGCTGCTGCTGCGGCCCGCCACATTCGTCGCGAATGCGCAGGATGTCAGCGTCCTCCACGCCTTTGTCAGCCGGCAGACAGCCTTCCACGGCGAGATCGCGCAGCCTGTCACGCTCATTACCGGCGACCGGGACGAGACGGTGTCGCCGGTCATCCACAGCCAGGCGTTCAGCCGCGAGGCGCAGCAGGCAAAGCTCGTCGTCCTGCCGGGCGTCGGGCACCAGCCGCATTACGCGGCGCCGGACCTCGTGCTTGCGGAGATCCGGGCACTCGCGGCGAAGGTCCGCGCGCCCGATCCAGGGCAGGGTGGCTGAGAGTCACCCCTGCCCGACAAAGGCGATGCGCACCATGTTGGTCGCGCCCGGCGTGCCGAAGGGGATGCCTGCGACAACGATGACGCGCTGGCCCGGCTTGGCGAAGCCTTCATTGGCGGCAAAGCTGCAGGCGCGCGCGGTCATGTCGTCTGCATCGCGGATGTCCTCGGTGACGATGGCGTGCACCCCCCAGACGAGGGCGAGCCGGCGCGCGGCCTCGACATTCGGCGTCAGCACGAGGATCGGCGTATGGGGCCGCTCCCGGGCGATGCGCAGGCCGGTCGAGCCCGATGAGGTCCAGGCGATGATCGCCTTGAGATCGAGCGTCTCGGCAACGCTGCGCGCGGCGGCCGCGATGGCGTCGGCGCCCGTCGCCTCCGGATCCGTGCGCTGGTTGTTGATGATCGCGCGATAGACGGGATCGCTTTCCACTTCCTCGGCGATGCGGTTCATCATGCGCACGGCCTCGACGGGATAGCGGCCGGCCGCGCTCTCGGCCGAGAGCATGACCGCATCGGCACCCTCGAACACGGCCGTCGCCACGTCCGACACCACGGCGCGGGTGGGGACGGGG
>JBIPLL010000016.1:0-13936 GCA_044368425.1 Beijerinckiaceae bacterium | reverse complement strand
CCAATCGCATCGCGCATGGCACCTTCCAGCTCGATGGCCGCGAATTCAGGCTGCCCTGCAACCAGGAGGGCCGACATTCCCTGCATGGCGGCGGCATGGGCTTTGGCAAGCGGCTCTGGCAGTTGGCCGGCGCCGGTGAAGACTGGGTGACCCTGACATTGTACTCGCCGGACGGCGACCATGGCTATCCCGGCAGCGTGACGGTGACCTGCACCTATCGCCTCACGGGCAATGCCACGTTGCGCGTCGAACTGTCCGCCGTCACCGACAAGGCAACGCCGATCAATCTCTGCCACCATTCCTATTTCAACCTCGACGGTGCCCGCACCATTCTCGACCACAGCCTGATGTTGTCGGCCGAGTTCATGACCCCCGTCGACGCAGACCTGATCCCGACAGGCGAGATCCGCTCGGTTGCCGGAACGCCCTTCGATTTCCGCTCCGCCCGGTCGGTTCATTATCCGGACAGCAGCACGGGTGCGCCGGTCAAATACGATCACAACTTCATCCTGAACGGCCATTGCCGCGAGGCCTCGGGCATTCCGGGCAAGCCGCTGTGCCATGCAGCGACCCTCTCCTCCAGCGTCAGCAGCGTCTCGATGCAATGCTGGACAACCGAGCCCGCCATCCAGGTCTATGACGGCCACAAGGTGAACACCCCGGTCCCGGGGCTTGCGGGCAGCACCTATGGCGCGAATGCCGGGATCTGCCTCGAGCCGCAGCATTATCCCGACAGCCCCAACCGCCCGCACTTCCCCGCAACGATCCTGCGTCCCGGCCAGGTCTATGCGCAGGTGACGGAATACAGGTTCTGACAACCGGCGAGGCGGTAGAAGGGCGCTAGCCCTTCACGCCCCCTTGCGTCAGTCCGCCCACGACCCGGTCCTGGAACACCGCGATCAGGATCGTGATCGGCACGAGCGCCACGATGAGCGCAGCCGAGATGATCGGCCAGGGGAACGAGAACTCGCCCTGGTAGAGCGTGATGCCGACTGGCAGTGTGCGGCTCGTGACACGCGGCGAGAGCGTCAGCGCCAGCAGGAACTCGTCCCACGCATTGACGAAGGCGAGGATCCCCGCCGTGAACACGCCCGGTGCGGTGAGCGGAATGACGACATGCCACAGCGCGCCCACGCGCGAACAGCCGTCGATCATCGCCGCATTTTCGAGATCGTTCGGAATGTCCTGGAAGAACGAGATCAGGACCAGCGTGCAGACCGGCATGGACAGGACCGCATAGGGCAGGATCAGTGCCGGCCAGCGGTTCAGCAGTTCGAGCGCCCGCATGGTCTGGAACAGGGGCACCATCAGCGAGATGAGCGGGAACATCGCGATGGCGAGCAGGAGCGACAGGATCAACTGCGGCATGGGGATGCGCAGGCGCACCAGCGCATAGGCCGCGCAGGCCGAGACCGTCACACACAGCAGCGTCGAGAGCGTCGCCACCACGAAGCTGTTCCACATGAACAGGAGGATGGGCTGGTCGGTGAAGACCCGCACATAATTCTCAAGCGTCGGCGCAACCGGCATGATCGTGATCGGGATGCGCATCAGCTCGCTCTCGGTCTTGAACGAGGTGAACAGCACCCAGATTGCCGGGAAGAACCCGTTGGCTGCCACGATGAGGGCGGCGAGCCAGACGACCTTGCGTCGTGACAGAGCGAGCTTCATCACGCGCCTCCCCGCGGATCGCGCCGCGTATATTTGAGATAACCGGCCGTCGAGATGACGGAGACGATGAACATCAGGACCGCGAGCGCCGAACCATAGCCGAGGTCCAGAAAATCGACCGTCGTCTTGTGGATATACATCGCCAGCGTCTCGGTCGCGTTGCCCGGTCCGCCATTCGTCATCGCGTAGGGAATGTCGAAGGTCTGGATCGAGGTGATCGTGCGGAAGATCAGCGCGACCACGATGGCCGGCCGCAGCAGCGGCAGCGTGATCTCGACGAACTGACGCCATTTGCTGGCGCCGTCGATCTCCGCCGCCTCATAGAGCGATTTCGGGATCGTCTGCAGCCCCGCGAGCAGGACGAGCGCGACGAAGCTCGATGTCTTCCAGATGATGGCGATGCAGATCGCGAAAAAGGCGAGGTCGGGATGGGTCAGCCAGTTGAGCGGCTGCAGGCCCACCGCCTTCAGCAGGTGATTGACGAGCCCCTGGTTGAACTCGAAGAACCAGCGGAAGATCAGGCCGGCAAAGACGAGCGGCAGCGCCCAGGGCAGCAGGAGGCCGAGCCGCACCGGCCATTTCACCCGGAAGGGCTGGTTCGCGAGCAGGGCGAGGCCGAGGCCCACGATCACCGCGCCGGGCACCGTGATCAGGATGTAGAGCGCCGTATGCCAGACCGATTCCCAGAGCCGGTCGTCGCCCATGGCGCGGGCATAATTCTCGAAGCCGACAAAGGGCGAGCCCATCCAGGGCTGCGCCAGATGCAGGAAGCGGAAGCTCGTGATGATCAGGTCGACGATCGGATAGAGGACGATGGCCGAGAGCAACAGGAAGGCCGGCGCAAGCAACGCGAAGCCGAGCCGTCGCTCCGAGCGTTCCAGCGGTGACAGCGGGACACGGGCCAAGATGCTCTCCCCGATCGGTTGCGTGCAGCCTGCGAAATGTCAGCCGCGAAACATCATGGGCGCAGCATACGCGCCGACATCCGGGCGGTGATTGGATCGCGTGGCCGGCGGACGATTGCCCGCCGGCCATGCGCCGAAATCAGCGATAGATTGCGCCGAGCCGGTTCGTCATGTCGCTGAGCGCCGCGTCGCCCGTCTTCGTGCCGGCAAGGAAGGCGTTCATGTTGGTGCGGATGATTTCCGACACTTCGGTGTAGCGCGGCGTCACGGGGCGGGCGCGCGAGGTCTGGACCACGGGCAGCGCATCCTTGAACCACGGATTGGCCTTCAGCACCTCCGGGTCGCTATAGACCTCCGGGAAGACGGGCAGGTGCGAGGCGAGGATCGCCTGCATCTTCGACACTTCCGGCGAGGACAGGTAGCGTACCAGCTTCACGGCCTCGGCCTTGTTCTTCGAGAAGGCCGTGACGGCGAGCTGCCAGCCGCCGATGCAGGTCGCGGCCTTGTCGGCGGTCGCGCCCGGCAGCGGCACCACCCCGACCTTGCCCTTCACCTGGCTGTCGGCATCGTTCTGGGAGCGCTGCCAGACATAGCCCCAGGTCATCCCGAAGATCAGGTTGCCCGCCTGGAAATTCTGCCGGATCCGGTCGGTGACGATCTCGGCAATATTCGAGGCCATGATCTTGTTGGCCTTATAGTCGGCCCACAGCTCGAACGGCGCCTTGGCGGCGGCGGTGTTGAGCGCGAGTTTGCCATTCGCGTCCGTGAGGTCGCCGCCCGCGCCCCAGACCGGCACGAGATAGGTGCAGACCGTGCCCTCGATCGGGGCCCCGGCCGTTTCGAAGCCCACGAGATTGGGATTGTTCTCGCCTGCCTGCACCTTCTGCACGGCAGCCTTCAGCTCGCTCCAGGTCTTGGGCGGCTGGACGGCGTGCTTTTCGAGCAGGTCCTTGCGGTAATAGAGGAGCTGCGTGTCCGCGAAATAGGGCAGGGCGATCACCTTGCCATTGACGATATTGGCATCGCGATAGGCCTTGATGTATCGGCCCATGATCGCGTCGCGCTCGGCGCCGAGATAGGAATCCAGCGGTTCGGCCCATTGGGCGGCGGCCCACTGGGCGGGCCGGATCACGTCGATCAGCACGACGTCGAGCGAGCTGTCGCGCGAGGCGAGCACCGTGTTCAGATATTGCTGCTGCTGCTCCGAGGTGGCGCCGCCGACCTCGACCTCGACCTTCACGTTCGGGTTGCGCTGCATGTAGACGTCGACGATCTGCTTCATCACGTCAGGCCGCTGCTGGCCGCCGGTGAAGATGCGCAGCGTCGTCTGCTGGGCAAGCGCCGTGGCGCTGGCCCCGATGCTGAGAAGAGCCGCGAGCGAGGCGGCACCGAACCATTTTTTCATCTGATCCTCCCGAGAATTCTGTCTTTGGGCGTTGTCTGGAGCCGGCTTTGGCCTGCCGGTCTTTCTGTGCGGCCCCGGAGGTCGTCCGGGGCTGGAATGTCAGGTGTTCAGGCGGCGAGGGCTGCCCCGGTCTCCGGGTCGAAAAGCCGGAACTGGTGGGCTGCGAGCGCGACCGGCACGTTCTCGCCGGGCTTCAGCGCCACGTCGGGCGGGAAACGCCCGGTCAGGTTGGCCCCGCCGACATTGATGAGCGCCAGCGTCTCGGCGCCCAGCGGCTCCAGGATCTCGACCCGGCCCGAGAGCTGGACCTCACCTGTCTCGCGCGGTGCACCCAGCCGCAAATGCTCTGGCCGAAGGCCGGCCTCGACGGTGCGTCCGGCATAGCCGGCAAGCGCCGCCGGTGTCGGCACGGATGTCCCGTCCGGCAGCGTCAGGTTGCGGCCGTCGCTGCTGAGCGTTGTCCGCATGAAGCTCATGGGCGGCGAACCCATGAAGCCTGCGACAAAGCGCGAGGCCGGCTTGTTGTAGATCTCGTGCGGGGTCGCGAATTGCTCCAGCCGCCCGAGCTTGAGCACCGCGATCTGGTCGGCAAGCGTCATTGCCTCGACCTGATCATGCGTCACATAGACGATGGTCGTTCCGTAGCGCTGGTGCAGTTTCTTGATCTCGATCCGCACCTCCGAGCGCAATTGCGCGTCGAGATTGGACAGGGGCTCGTCGAACAGGAACACCTTGGGCCGCCGCACGATCGCCCGGCCCATCGCGACGCGCTGGCGCTGGCCGCCCGAGAGCTGGCCGGGACGCCGCTCAAGCAGATGCCCGATCTGCAGCACGTCCGCGGCATCCTTCACGCGCGTCTCGATCTCGGCCGCAGGCGTTCCCCGCATCCGCAGACCGAAGGCCATGTTGTCGTAGACGCTCTTGTGCGGATAGAGCGCGTAATCCTGAAAGACCATGGCGATGTCGCGCGCCCGTGGAGGCAGGTCGTTGACGACCGAGTCTCCGATCCGGATCTCGCCATCTGTCACGGATTCGAGCCCGGCGATCATGCGCAGCAGCGTGGACTTGCCGCAGCCGGATGGACCGACGAGGACCACGAAGGCGCCGTCACGAATCGACAGGTCAATGCCGTGGATCACGGCCGCCTTGCCGAACACCTTCTTCACGCCGCGAATTGATACCTCCGCCACGCGCCGGTCCTTTCTCCTCCCCGCGCGGACATTGGCCCGCGTCGACGGTCCGCTGCTCCCCTTGGGAAGAGGGCCGATTATAACTCTTTTGTCTTATATAAGACCTATTCTTGCGCCGGTCAAATGCTGCGTGCGGAACATCGCGGCGCGGCGCGGCGGTCTGCGGCGCGGCGGTCAGCGGGCGGCTCCTGGCCGTGCCTTTCGGTCGGACCTGGCCTTGCATGCCGCCTGGATCGGTGGGCCGCCCCTTTAGCAGGGCAATGGCTTCACTCTTGTATCTTATAGAAGACATGATAGGGTCGCGGCGTCCATTCTCTCCTCACGAAACCGGATCGCCGTTGCCCCATGGCTGGTGTTCTCTGCTGCGGGATCGCGGTTCAGGACTTCGTGTTCGCCGTCGATTCGATTCCCACAACCGCTGAAAAGCACCGCGCCCGCGATCTCGCGGTTGTCGGCGGGGGCATCGCGGCCAGCGCCGCTGTGGCCGTGGCGCGGCTAGGTGGCCGTTCATGGCTGGCGACCCGTCTTGGCGACGATCTTGTCGGGGATTCGATTGTCGCTGACCTCGCCCGCGAGGGCGTCGACGTCGCGCTCGCCCGCCGCTTCGCCGGATGTCGCTCACCGCTTTCGGCCGTGATGGTCGATGCCGCAGGCGAAAGGCTGATCCTGAGCTATTCCGATGCCTCGATCCCGGCCGATCCGGGCTGGCTTCCCTCCACGCTGCCCTCGGGCGTTGCTGCCGTGCTCGGCGACACGCGCTGGGAAGAGGGCTCGCGCCGCCTGTTCGACATCGCGCGTCTGGCCGGCATGCCGGCCGTGCTCGACGCGGATCGAGCGCCGCGCCTGCCCGATCTTCTTGCCGCGGCCAGTCACGTGGCGTTGTCGGCGCAGGCGCTGCGAGAGATCAGCGCCGCCGAGGATCTTGCGGAAGCGCTCGCGCGTCTGAGAGCCGTCACGCCTGCCTGGCTGGGTGTCACTGACGGCGCCCGCGGCGTCTTTTCCCTGATGCCTGGCGCTTCGAGGACAGCCGACGTGGTCCACAATCCGGGCTTTGCGGTGAACGTTGTCGACACGCTCGGCGCGGGTGACGTCTGGCATGGCGCCTTCGCCCTCGCTCTCGGCGAAGGGCAGCCGGAAGTCAGCGCCGTCCGCTTCGCAAGCGCCGCTGCCGCGCTCAAATGCACCCGCTTCGGCGGTCGGGCCGGAACGCCGACCCGCACCGAGCTTGAGGCCTTTCTGGAGAAGACGCCATGACCGCCCGACTGACGCCCGGCAAGCTGTGGGGCCTGCGCCGCATGGCCGACGCCAGGGGCCGCTTCAAGATGGTCGCCGTCGACCAGCGCCCGCCGATCAAGAACCCGATCCGGCAGAAGCTGAACCTGCCTCAGGCGCCTTATGCGGAAGTCGAGCGCTTCAAGCTGCTTCTCGTCGAGGAATTGCAGGCCGATGCGTCGGCCCTGCTGCTCGATCCGCATTTCGCGCTGCCGGGAGGCTTCACGCTGATGTCGCCCGCCAAGGGCCTGATCGTCACGCTGGAGGACTCGATCTTCCGGGACACGCCGGATGGCCGGCTCTCCGCCGAGATCGACGACTGGTCGGTCGAGAAGATCAAGCGCTGCGGGGGCGACGCGGTGAAGGTTCTGGCCTGGTATCGCCCGGATGCAAGCGAGGCCGTCAATATCGCCCAGCGCGATTTCGTCGCCCGGATCGGCGATCAATGCGCCCGCTACGACATCCCCTTCGTCTTCGAGCTTCTCGTCTATCCGCTGGCCGGCGACGCGAACCAGACGAAGGATTATGTCGAGATGACCGGCAAGCATGCCGATCACGTCCTCGAAAGCGTGCGTGAATTCGCCGGATCGCGCTATGGCGTCGATCTGTTCAAGCTCGAAAGCCCTGTTCCGGCCTCCGGCATTGCCGGCATGGACGCCGGCAAGGTGCAGGCGCTCTTTGCCGAGATGGGCAGGCTGGCCGGGCGGCCCTGGGTCATGCTCTCGGCCGGCGCCGGGATGGCGGATTTCCTCCACGTCCTCGATCATGCCTATCGGGCAGGCGCGTCCGGCTACCTGGCCGGCCGCGCCATCTGGTCGAAGCCTTTCGAGGCCTATCCCGACTGGGAGACGATCCGGCACGGCCTGCGCGATGAGAGCGTGCCCTATATGGCTCGCCTCAACGCATTGACCGATTCACGGGCAATGCCCTGGACGAGCCATGCCTGCTATGGCGGCTCGGTCGGTGTCGAGAATGTGGAAGGCAGCTTCCGCCATCATTACCGGAGCATGTGACATGATCCGTATCGGCGTCCTGCCGCTGGCGCGGCCGACCTTTGACGTTCCCTATGCGCAGGCCATGGCGGCGCGCGCCTTCGCCGCGCTGGAGCGCTCCGGCTACGACATCGTGGGCGGCCGCGATCTGCTCTTCGATGCGGCGGCAACGCAGGGCGCGCTTGCGGCTCTCGCTGGCCAGACGCTCGACCTTCTGCTCGTGCTTCAGGTGACCTTCACCGACGCGACCATGACCGTCACCATCGCGAATGAAGCAAAGGCGCCGCTCGCGATCTGGGCTTTTCCCGAGCCGCGCGCCGGCGGGCGTCTGCGCCTCAATGCCTTTTGCGGCCTCAATCTCGCGCTGCATGCGCTGGGTCGTGCGGGCCACCCCGCACGCTGGCTCTATGCGGCCCCCGATGCGCCCTCGCTCCCGGACGATCTCGAGGCCCTCGTCATGGGCGCGGAGCGCGATCCGGTTTATCCCGCCGGACCGGCGCCCGATGTCTTCGCCGCACACAAGGCCAAGGAGGCGCTCGAAAAGGTTGCCGGTCGCCGCATCGGCCTCATCGGCGAGCATCCGGCAGGCTTCGACACCTGCCGCTATGACGCGGCCTGGCTCGCCTCCACCATGAATGTCGCGGTGGCGCCCATCGGCTTGCCGGACCTGTTCTCGACCGCGCAAGCCGTGCCGGCCGAGAGCGTCGACGCAACGCGCAACGAGATCGGCCGCAACCTCAAGGGCCTCGACGAGGTCGATCGCGGCCAGCTCGACAAGTCGGTAGCGCTGCTTCACGCGCTTGAGCGGCTGAAAGAGCGCGGCAATGTCGATGCCTTCGCCGTGCGCTGCTGGCCAGAAATGTTCACCGAATATGGCTGCGCCATCTGCGGCCCGATGGGCATGATGACCCAGGCTGGCACGCCCTGCGCCTGCGAGGCGGATGTCTATGGCGCGCTGACCGCACTGCTCATGCAGGAGGTGGCGGGTGCGCCCGCCTGGCTCGTCGACATCGTGGACATGGATCCCGCCAGCGACACCGGCGTATTCTGGCACTGCGGCTCGGCGCCTCTGGAAATGGCCGATCCGGCCGACACGCCGCGCGCCCAGATCCATTCCAACCGCCGCATGCCGCTGCTCCAGGAATTCACCCTCAAGCCCGGCCGTGTCACCATCGCCCGCATCAGCCAGGCCCGCAACGAGGTCAGGCTCGTGCTTGCCGGCGGCGAGATGGAGCGCGCACCGATGAGCTTCACCGGTACGTCGGGCGTGGTGCGCTTCGACCGGCCGGTGGACGAGGTGACGGCGGCCATGCTCGAGATGGGCCTCGAGCACCATGTGGCCATCGTCTATGGCGAGCACCGCGCGCCGCTGCGGGCCGTGGCCGAACGTCTCGGCCTGCCCGTCACCGAACTGACCTGATCGAGACCGCCATGACCCAGACCGCCATGACCCAGACCGTCATGACCCAGACCGTCATGACCCAGACGATCCGTTACGGCCTGATCGGGGCCGGCATGATGGGCCGCGAGCATATCCGCAATCTCGCGCTCGTTCCCGGCGCCCGCATCGCCGCGATCTCCGATCCGGATGCGGAGCAGCGCGCCATCAGCCGCCAGGCGGCAGGTGAGGGAGTGACGGTTCACGACGACCATCGCTCCCTGCTGAAGGCGCGCGGCGTCGATGCGCTGGTCATCGCCAGCCCCAACGATACCCATGCCGGCATTCTGGCCGACATCTTCGAGATGGCGCCTGACATGCCGATCCTCGTGGAGAAGCCGGTCTGCACCAGCCTTGCCGATTGCCTGCGGCTGAACGACTTGGCCCGCAAGCACCGCGCGCCGATCTGGGTGGCGATGGAATATCGCTACATGCCGCCCGTGGCCGAGCTGATCGGCGAGATCCGCAAGGGCACCGTCGGTGACCTCAAGATGCTCGCCATCCGCGAGCATCGCTTTCCGTTCCTCGAAAAGGTCGGCGACTGGAACCGCTTCGCCGCGCGCACCGGCGGCACACTGGTCGAGAAATGCTGCCATTTCTTCGACCTGATGCGGCTGATCGCGCAGGACGATCCCGTCCGCGTCTATGCCTCCGGCGCGCAGGACGTGAACCATCTCGACGAGCGTTATGACGGACGCACGCCCGACATTCTCGACAATGCCTACGTCATCGTCGATTTCCGCTCCGGCCTGCGCGCACTCCTCGACCTGTGCATGTTCGCCGAGGGCTCATACTGGCAGGAAGAGATTGCCGCGACCGGAAGCATGGGCAAGGTCGAGGCCTTCGTTCCCGGTCCGTCGCGCTTCTGGCCGGGCGGCGGCGAGCGCGAATCCGAGATCCTCGTCAGCCCCCGCTCGCCGAAGGACCCGGTGCGCCGCGCGGTTCACGTCGATCCGCGTATTCTGGCTGCCGGCGACCATCATGGCTCGACCTTCTTCCAGCACGAGGGCTTCAACCGCACGGTGCGGGAGGGCTCCCCAGTCGACGTGACGCTGGCCGACGGGCTCAAGGCGGTCGCCATCGGGCTTGCCGCCGAGCAGTCCGCCCGCGAGAAGCGACCGGTCGAGATCGACCTCAGCCCGTTCGGCTGAAACGAAAAAGCGCGCGGTGCAAGCCGCGCGCCTTCAATCGCAATGCCGGATCGTCAGTTCGCGTTGCCTGGCTGCACGCCGGCCTGCTTCAAGAGCTTGCCCCAGCGCTCCACCTCATCAAGGAAGCGCTTGCCGTGATCGGCCGGTGTCCATTCCGCCTGCGGGAAGGATGTGGTGCCGACCGCCTTGAAGCGCTCCTGGATGGCAGGGTCGCCCAGCGCCTTGGCGAGCGCTCCGTTGAGCTGCGCAACAACGGATGCCGGGGTGCCTTTCGGCGCATAGAGTCCGTGCCAGATCGTCATCTCGAAGCCGGGAAGGCCCATTTCCCGCGCAGTCGGCAAATTGGGCAGCACGTCGAGCCGCTGCGGCGACGTAACGGCATAGCCCTTGATCGCCCCGCCCTGGATCTGAGGCACGGCGGTGGTGGACTGGTCGCAGATCATGTCGACCTGTCCGCCGACGACGTCGTTCATCGCCGGCCCCGTGCCGCGATAGGCGACGAAGGTCGCCTTGAGCTGCGCCGACTGGGTGAGCAGGACCGTGCACAGATGCGAGTTCGAGCCGACACCCGCATGGGCAATCGTGGACTTCTCGGCATGGTCCTTCAGCCAGGCCAGCACCTCGGCGGCCGTGTTGGCGACGAGCTGCTTGCGCCCGGCCAGCACCATCGGTCCCGTATTGACGAGCCCGAGCGGCACGAAGGCCGTTCGCGTGTCGTAGGAGAGGTTGTGGTAGAGCGCGGGCGCTGCGGCGAGCGCCAGATGATGGATCAGCAGCGTATGCCCGTCGGGCTCCGCCCTTGCGACGCGGGAGGCGCCGGCGGTCCCGCCTGCTCCCGCCACGTTCTCGATGACGATCTGCTGTCCGAGCGTCTGGCCCATGGACTGCCCGATCAGTCGCGCGATGACGTCCGTCGGTCCGCCCGGAGCGAAGGGCACCACCAGAGTGATCTGCCGGCTCGGGAAGGTCTGCGCCTGCGCAGGCAACCCCGGCATCAGCGCGAATGCGGCGCATGCCAGGGAGCCCAGCAGCATGTGGCGGCGCTGTGTCCCATCTGCACGTGAGACTTTCGCACGGAACATGCGGGGCAGGGTGGACAGAACCATCGGCCGTCTCCTCTCGTCTGGGCGCAGGAGGCTCCGGCCTGCCGCACCACTTCTGGAGCGGCGCGTGACGACGCCGCTATTTCAGCTCGGACAAATAATGGGCATCGTCGGTCAGGCACACGCTCACGCGCCATTCCACCGGGCTGCCATCGAGCGCAAAGGCGCTGCGATCGATGAGCAACGCCGGAGATCCGACCGGACGACCCAATACTCCCGCATGATGCGCGTCAAGTCCGACGGCCTTCAGTTTCTCGGTTGCTCGCGCCACCGTGACCCCGAAACGTGATGCATAGACTGCATAGAGATTGTTCGGGACGGGGCCTGAGTCCAGCCCTCCAAAGAACTGGGCACTCAAACGGATGGTCTCGCTGACGACCGGTGCGCCCCCCAGGGCACGGCTGCGGTCGATCACGATCACCTCGTCCCCGGGCATCAGATCGAGCTTCTCGGCTGTCAGCGCATCGGCGCGCTCCCGCCGGACCAACTGGGCATGGCTGTCCGGAAACGCCTTCTGCCCCGAATCGGCGACCAGCTTGAAGAACTGGAACAGGATGCGCGCTTCGGTGTGCTCGGCCACGAACGTGCCGCGTCCCTGCCGGCGAACGATCAGGTTTTCGGACGCCATTTCATCGAGCGCCTTGCGCACGGTCCCCTGACTGACCCCGAGATCTGCCGCGAGCTGGATCTCGCTCGCCAGAGCCGCGCCGGGCTGCCAGACCCCGTCGAGCAGGCGCTTCATGAAGACGTCCTTCACCTGCCGGTAGAGCGGACGAAAGCCCAGGGGCGCATCGCGTTCCTGCGCGGCGCGCTCCCCGGCCTGGGATGTGATCGGTGAAGGGGTGGGCGGTTCGCTCGATGACATGATTGACAGCCTAACTTCTCTTATATCTTATACAAGACTAATCAGCAGAACCGGGCGTCTTTCGTCGACACGCGGCGGCAAGGCCCGGAACTGACCGAACCAGACAAGCCGGACGGGCAGCGGGGGATGGCCGGCCGGTACCCGCAGACAAGAGCCATGCCGGCGCGGGCCATGTCGAGACATCGGGTCCTGACGTCCTGTCGAGACAACATGTCCGGTCATGTCCTGCCAGCGAATGCCATGCCCCGGAAAGCCAGTTGAGGAAACATGCGATGAGCGCTCCCCATTGCCTCGTCCATTCGCCCAAGGACACCTGTGGCGTTGTGGTCGTGGAAAACCTGAAGGCGGGCACGGACATGCTCTGCCTGATCACCGAGACGGACGAGACCTTCCGTCTGACGGCGAAGATGGATGTTCCCATCGGCCACAAGGTGGCGCTCAAGCCGATCAAGGCCGGCGACACGATCTGGAAATATGGCGAGGACATCGGCATCGCGAAGTCCGCCGTCGGCGCGGGCGAGCACCTGCACGTCCACAATGCCAAGACGAAGCGCTGGTGAGGGGATCCCGATGAGCATCGTGGCCAATTTCGACCTGAACAAGAACCGCCTCGCCACCATCAAGGGTCGCCGCATTGAGGCCCCGGCCTTCAAGACGCCGGTGATCAAGCGCTCGCGCAAGACGCGCACCGACAGCTTTCTCGGCTGGCGCCGCGAGAACGGTCGGGTCGGCGTGCGCAATCACGTGGTTCTGCTGCCGCTCGACGACTTGTCGAATTCGGCCTGCGAGGCCGTTGCCAACAACATCAAGGGCACGATGGCGCTGCCCCATGCCTATGGCCGCCTCCAGTTCGGCAAGGATCTGGATCTCCATTTCCGCACGCTGATCGGCATCGGCGCCAACCCGAACGTCGCGGCCGTCATCGTCATCGGCATCGAGGACGGCTGGACCAAGCGCGTCGTCGACGGCATCGCCGCGACGGGCAAGCCCGTGGTCGGCTTCGGCATCGAGGGGCACGGCGACATCGCCACCATCGCCAGGGCGTCCTACGTGGCGAAGGAATTCGTGCAGTGGTCGTCCGAGCTGCAGCGCGAGAAATGCGACATCAGCGAGCTTTGGGTCTCGACCAAATGCGGCGAGTCCGACACCACGACGGGCCTGTCCTCCTGCCCGACCGTGGGCAACATGTATGACAAGCTGCTGCCGAGGGGCATCTACGGCGTCTTCGGCGAAACCTCCGAGATCACCGGCGCCGAGCATATCTGCAAGTCGCGCGCCGCGACCCCCGAGATCGGCGAGCGCTGGTATGCGATGTGGAAGGCCTATCAGGAGGACGTGATCGAGGCCCACAAGACCGACGATCTGTCCGAGAGCCAGCCCACCAAGGGCAATATTGCCGGCGGCCTGACCACGATCGAGGAAAAGGCGCTCGGCAATCTCGAGAAGATCGGGCGCAGCTCGCGCTATATCGACATCCTCGAGCCTGCGGAGGCGCCGGCTGCCGGCCCCGGTCTTTATTTCATGGACACGTCCTCGGCTGCCGCCGAATGCGTGACCCTGATGGCGGCGGGTGGCTATGTCGTTCACACCTTCCCGACCGGTCAGGGCAACGTCATTGGCAACCCGATCGTCCCGGTCATCAAGATCTCCGGCAATCCAAAGACGATCCGCACCATGCCCGAGCATATCGACCTCGACGTGTCCGGCATCCTGCGCCGTGACATGACGATCTCGGATGCCGGCGACGCGCTGATCGAGTGCATCATCCGCACGGCCAATGGTCGCCTCACGGCTGCCGAGGCGCTGGGCCACCGCGAATTCGTGATGACCAAGCTGTACCGCAGCGCCTGACGCGGCAAGCCGCGCATGGGGCCTTGCAGCGTGCGGCCTTGTGCCGGGCGCCTGCTTGCCCCAAGCGGCTTTCGTGCCGGCCTGCCTTCCGTG
>JBIPLL010000393.1:0-3431 GCA_044368425.1 Beijerinckiaceae bacterium | reverse complement strand
CGACACGATTGTCGATTTCGAGACAGGCAAGGACCAGATCGACCTGACGGCACTCGCCGCCTGGGGAATCGACGATTATTCGGAACTCGTCATCGCCGGCGACACGATCCGCTTTGCAGCGGGCGACCTCGACAACACGATCACGATTGCCGGGCGCGCCTTTTCGGCCTCCGACTTCCTGTTCGGGTAAGACGGGCGGCTGCGCCGGGTCAGACTGCCAGAAGCGCCGCCAGCATCGCCAGCCCCCCGGCTGCAAACAGAAGGTCGGCGGGCCTGATGGCCGGCACGTCGCGCAGCGTGCGGGGGCGATCCTGCGCGAAGCCGCGCGATTCCATGGCCAGTGCGACATGGCCCGCGCGGCGGATCGCGCCTGCGAGCAGCGGCACGAGGCAGGCCGCACTTTCGCGCGGGCCCGGCCAGCGGGAAAGCGCCCTGCCCTGCCGCATGGCGCGGGCGGCGCGCAGGCGCTTGAAGTCGGCCGGCAGGTCGGCTGAGATCAGCAGCGTCGCCATCAATGCGAAGCCCAGCCGCGGCGACAGGCGCGCCTGCCCCATCAAGGCGCGCAGGAAGGCGCCGGGCTCCAGCGTCAGGGCGAAGAAGATCGAGACCATGCCGCAGGCAAGCGCGCGCAGGACAAGCGCAAGGCCGGTCGAAACCCCGCTTGCAACCCCCTCGCCGCTGACGAGCGCCTCCCGGCCCAGGGCGGTGGCGAAGCCCGATTGCCTGTCGAAGAGGACGTGGGTCGAGAGGAAGCCGAGCCCGAAGAGCAGGAAGGGCACGCAATAGAGCGCAAGCCGCAGGGGCGGCACCTTCTGCAGGGTCAGGAGCAGCACGGCAGGCACGACGAAGACCGCCGCGAGAAAGCGGACATCCAGCACGAGCATGGCCGCCACGAGCCAGACGAGGCAGACGGCCAGCAAGGCGAGCGGATGCAGGCGGCTCAGCATGGCGGCGCCTCCGGCATCGATCCGTCGGCCAGACCCGCCCGGCGCATGAGGGCGCTGTCGGCCAGGATGGCGGCGGCTGGGCCGTCGGCCAGCATGCGCCCTTCGCCGATCACGACAAGGCGGTGGCACAGGCGCGCGGCCAGCGGCAGGTCGTGGGTCACGAGTCCGATGGCCCGGCCCTCCCCTGCCAGCGCCTCGACGCTGGCCACGAGATCGGCAACGCCGTCCGCGTCGAGCCCGCTCGACGGCTCGTCGAGCAACACGACGGGGGCTTGCGAGAGCGTGGCACAGGCCAGAACGAGGCGGCGCTTCTGCCCGTGCGAGAGCCGATAGGGATGACGATCCGCGAGGTCTTGCAGGCGCCAATGTGTGAGCGCGGCGTCGATCCGGTCGGGCGCAGCGCCTGCGGGCAGCCAGGCGGCGAGTTCCTCGCGGACCGAGGGCGCGAGCAGTTGCAGTTCGGGGTTCTGGAAGGTGACGATGCCGCGCTCGCCGGTTCGCGCCCCCGACAGCGGCGGCAGGATGCCGGCAAGCGTCGCGGCGAGCGTCGACTTGCCCGCGCCGTTGCGTCCCAGAAAGCCCGTGATCTCGCCTGCATGAAGCGCAAGGTCGAGGCCGGAAAGGACGGGCCTGCCCCGTTCATGGCCGCAGACGACGCTGTCGAGCCGCACGAGCGGCGTTGAAGGCGCGGGCGACGGCTCGCCGGGCAGCGAGGCAGGCGGGCGGATGCCCCAGCGCCGCAGGTCGTCGCCGTGGCGGGCGAGAATGTCGGCGGGCGGCCCGTCGGCTGCGACGGAACCGTCGCGAGCCAGCAGGACAAGACGGTCCATGTCGGGCAGAAGCGCATCGAGGCGATGCTCGACGATCAGGGCCGTCATGCCGGAGCGGGTGCGAAGGAAGCGGCGCAGGCGGGCAACGGCGTCGGGCGCGAGATGGGCCGTGGGCTCGTCGGCAAGCAGCAGGTCGGGCTCCTGCGCGGCGATGGCGGCGAGCGCGACCAGTTGCCGTTCGCCGCCCGACAGATGGGCGGTGCGCCGGGACCGCCAGTCGATCGGGAGGTCCATGGCCGCAAGGCCCGCCTCGATGCGCGCCTCGATCAGGATCGGATCGCAGCCGGCATTTTCGAGCGCGAAGGCGACCTCGTCATCGACGCGCATGCCCACGAGCGTCTGCTCGACATCCTGAAACAGGATGGCGACGCGCGGCGACCACAGGGCGGGCGGGCGGGCGCCGGACGGCTCGCCATAGAGCGAGACCCGCCCCGTGACAGTCGCCGGCACGCTGGCGGGGATGAGGCCCGTCAGCGCCAGCAGGAGCGAGGATTTGCCCGTGCCGGATGCGCCTGCCAGCAGCGTGCGCGATCCGGGAGCAAGCGTCAGCGAGACCGGGCCCGCCGCAGGTGTCGCGCTGCCCGGATAGGTCAGCACGACCGCGTCGAAGCGGGCGGCGGGAGACTGCATCAGTTGCGCGCGGGCTCGGCGCCCGCAAGGCCCGAGAGCACGCCGGTGCGGCGCAGCGCCATCACGATGACATGGGCGAGATAGCCGCCCAGGATCGCGCCCGACAGGCAGCGGAGCACGAACATCGTGGTCAGGAGCGCCGGGTCGAGATTGCCGTAATTGAAGCGGATCCAGGTATAGGCGAAGCTGAAGAGTGCGGCGCCGATCCCGCCCATGATGAGCACGACCGGGCCGAAATGCCGGTAGCGGGTCAGCGCGAAGGCGAGTTCGGCGCCGGCGCCCTGCACGGCGCCGGTCAGGAGCAGGATCAGTCCTGCGGGGCTGCCCAGCACGATCTGGCCCGCTGCCGCCAGCACCTCGGCGATGAAGGCTGCACCCGGCTTGCGGATGATGGCGGCGGCCACCATCGAGGCCACGAACCAGAAGCCCATGAACACGTCCATGGTCAGCGGCCCGAGGATCGCCTGCGCCACCAGCCAGAGCTGGACCCAGGCGAGATAGAGCACCGAAAACACGGCGCCGATCACTGCAACGACGAGCGTTTCACGCAAGGTCCAGCCTGCGAGCATGGCACTATCCTCTTGAAGTCGGAGATGTCGGGAACGGGGACCCGGGCCAACGGCCCGGCATGCGGCGTCAGACCCGCGAGGGGCTGTTGGCCGAAACGGTGATGTCGAGCGCCACATGGCTCGAAGACGCGCCGAAGCGCAGATAGGCCTCCGCGAGCGTGGCGAAGACCGCGCCCGCATCGCCGCGCAGCTTGGTGCAGAAGTGCTTGGACTTCTCGAAGGTGCCGCTGCGCTTCAGGAAGTCGATGCAGCCGTAGATCTCATCCATGTGGGCGCCGGTGCCCAGCGGATAGAGCGAGAACTGGCAGGCAACCGGCACATCGAGATTCGGCGCGGACGAGACGGCGGTGATCGCCGCCGTGATGCGGGTCGCCAGCGGCCCCACAGAGGTGATCCCGTCCCCGCCCCGGCAGATCGCCTCGTCGGGCTCCCCCGGGCAGCCGCGTGACACCGCC
>JBIPLL010000392.1:0-3437 GCA_044368425.1 Beijerinckiaceae bacterium | reverse complement strand
CATCCGCTCGCAGGAGCCGGATGAGGTTTCGTGCCGCCGTCTGGCCGGCACGATCGTGAGGTAAGAACGGCAACCTGCGGTTTCAAGGCCCCGTTTCGAGGCTCCGACCCTTGGCGGCGACCCGCACGCATGCTCTTCTCGTGGGAGGCGATCTCTCCATTCCCCGCAGGGGGAGGGAGCAGCGGCGTCCAGCGCGAGCCGGGCTGGTGAGCGGGACGCGCGCAGCGGGCAGATGTCGCCGGCGGGGCGTCGCGCGCGAGAGGCTGAACGGAGACGTCGTGTCGATCGAATTATGCAGCATCCCGGACAATCCCGTGCCGGGCCGGCCCGAGGTCTTCACGATCCTGGCGCGTGATGGCGTGGGCCTGCGTGTCGCCTGCTGGCCGGCCGAAGGGCGGGCGCGCGGCACCGTCCTCGTCGTGCAGGGGCGCAGCGAATTCATCGAGAAATATGGCGAGGTCGTCGGCATGCTGCTGGCGCGCGGCTTCGCGGTTGTCGCCTTCGACTGGCGCGGGCAGGGCGGTTCGCAGCGGCTGACCACAAATGCGCGCAAGGGCCATGTCCGGCGCTTTTCCGATTACCGGCTCGATCTCGCGGCGGTGGTCGAACAGGTTCTGCCACGCATGCCGGCGCCCTGCCATGTGCTCGGGCACTCGATGGGAGCGGCGATCCTGCTCGATGCGGCGCATGACCTGGCCCCGCGCGGCACCTGCCCGGCCTTTCCCTTCGAGCGCATGGTGCTGACCGCACCCATGATCGAGATCGTCGGGGCCGAGCCCGACAAGCTCTGGCCGCGCCTGACAGCGCTCGCGGTCCGGCTGGCGGGCCTGGGGCGCAGCTTCGTGCCCGGCGGCGGGGAGACGGCAACGATCACCCGCCCCTTTGCCGGCAACCCCCTGTCGAGCGATCCGGTTCGCTATAGCCGCAGTGCGGAACTCGCAGCGGCCTGCCCGCAACTGGCGATCGGCGATCCGACGGTGGACTGGGCGGCGGGCGCGCTTGCGCTGACGCGGCGCCTCGCGCGGCCGCACCTGCCTGTCGCCATCGTCGTGCCGACGCTCGTGATCGCGGCAGGGGCCGACAGCATCGTGTCGAGCCCCGCGATCGAGCGGTTCTGCGCAAGACTCAAGGCCGGGCGTGCCATCGTCCTGCCGGGCGCCCGGCACGAGATCCTGATCGAGCGGGCCGTCTATTGGGAGGCGTTCTGGCGCGCGTTCGATGCCTTCGTGCCGGGGACCGACCTGCGCGGTCGGGAAACTCCCTCAGCCGGCGAGGACGGCGAGCGCGGCCTCGTGCACGCGGCGGTCGCCGGCTGCGATGATGGCGCCCCCGCTCTCGGCTGATCCGCCCGACCAGTTGGTGATGATGCCGCCTGCGCCCTCGATGATGGGGATGAGTGCCACGACATCATAGGGCTTCAGGCCCGTCTCGATGACGAGATCGATGTGTCCGGCCGCCAGCATGCAATAGGAATAGCAATCGCCGCCATAGCGCGAGAGCCGCGTGCGCTCCTCGACGGCGTGGAAGCGGGCGAGTTCGTCGCCATGCATCAGGCGCGGCGAGGTGGTGGCGATCACGGCATCGGACAGGCCGGCGCATGAGCGCACGCGCAAGGTCCGCTCGCTGCCCGGGCCGCGATAGCGCGTCACGCGCCCGTCACCTGCGAAGCGCTCGCCGGTGAAGGGCTGGTGCATCAGGCCGTGGACCGCCCGCCCGCCCCGCATGAGGCCGATCAGCGTGCCCCACATCGGCAGGCCGCAGATGAAGGACTTGGTGCCGTCGATCGGGTCGAGCACCCAGACATATTCGGCCTGCGCGTTCTCGCTGCCATATTCCTCCCCGACAATGCCGTGGGCGGGAAACGTGCGCTTGATCATGTGTCGCATGACCGATTCGGCCGCCTTGTCGGCTTCCGTCACGGGATCGAAGGCGGCCTGACCGGCGGACTTGTCCTGCGCAACGAGCTGCGAGCGAAAAAACGGCAAGATCGCGGCGCCGGATGCGGCCGCCAGTTCATCGACAAATTGGGAAAAATCCACGGCCGTCATCGCGTCGGCTCCATCTCTTCGTGCTAATCGACAGGCGCGGAACCTGCCGCCAAAACGCCAGACAAGGCACTACGCCAGATGACGAGCCCACAGCAACAGTCCACGCGCATCCCCTTTGTCGTTACCCTCGCCTTCATCGGCCCGCTGGCGCTTCTCTATGGAGTGAGCCAGTTCCTGCGCAATGCGCTGGGCGTGATCGGGCCCGATATCGCGCAGGAACTTTCGCTTTCGGCGACGGCGCTGGGCCTGCTCGCGAGCCTGTTCTTCCTCGCCTTCGTCGTGACGCAGATCCCGCTCGGCATCGCCATCGACAGGTTCGGCCCCAAGAAGGTGATGCTGGCAGGGGTGACGCTTGCGGCCATCGGTATCGTCGTCTTCGCACTTGCACCCAATCGCGAACTGCTGATCGCCGGGCGGATCATAACCGGGCTCGGATGTTCGAGTTTCTTCATGGGCGCGCTCGCCATCGTGGCGCGCGAGCGGCCGCCCCATCGCTTCGCGCATTATGCCGGGTTGCTTCTCGGCTTCGGCAGCATCGGGACGCTTGTTGCAACCGCTCCGCTTGCGGAGGTGACGGTCTGGATCGGCTGGCGCGGGGCTTTCCTGATCGTGGGGGCGATCACCGTGCTCGTCGGGCTGCTCGTGGCCTGGGGCGTGCCGGCGGACAAGCCCTCGGCCGGACACGGGGAGAGCTGGGGCGAGGCGCTGGCTGGCGTGCGCGAGGCCCTGCGCCAGCCCGGCTTCTGGCCGCTTTTCCTCATGCATGCCTCGGGTTATTCCGCCTTCGCGACTGTTGTCGGGCTCTGGGCGGGGCCGTGGCTGCGCGATCTCTACGGGCACGACCTGCAGGCGCGCGGCTGGATCCTGCTCGCTGCGTCCCTGGCTCAGGTCCTGGCGCTCATGGCCTGGGGCCGGTTGCAGGTTCCGCTGGGCGGCTATGTGCGCAGCATCCGGCTTGGCGCCGTGATGACGATCGTCAGCCTGCTCGTCGTGGCCTTCGTGCCGCTGGGCCATGCGGGCGCGATCGGCCTCCTGATCGTCTTCTGCGTGAGTGTCGCCTATACGCCGATCACCACGGCCCATGGCCGCGCGCTGTTTCCCGACAGGCTGACGGGGCGGGGAATCACGCTGATGAATCTCGGCACGATGGGCGGCGTCTTCGTCTCGCAGGCAATTACCGGTGCCCTGATGGACTGGATCGGGCGGCTCCCGGGCGGCGCCTATCCGCCGGCGGCCTATCAGGCGGTTTTTCTATATCTCGCGGCGTTTCTTGTCGTTGGACTTGCAACTTACGCGGGTGTAAGGGAGCCTGAAGGTCAAAATGCAAGGTAGCCATGCAAAATTGGAATTGCTGGCCTCTTGCTTTTTTTGCGCTGCGCATTCATCTTG
>JBIPLL010000391.1:0-3441 GCA_044368425.1 Beijerinckiaceae bacterium | reverse complement strand
GCCCTCGATGATATTGGAGCTGTTCGTGCCGTTGAGGCTGTCGGCATGGTTTGAGCCAAGCAGGTTCTCGATCGACTGGAACGTGTCGCCCGCCGCATCGCCGCGATTGGCCGTTGGCCGCGAGAGATGGGCCGAAACGCCCTCCCCAGCGTCGGCATAGGAGGCCGTATCGCTCCCCTCCCCGCCATCGAGCGAGTCCGCACCGGCACCACCATTCAGCACGTCGTCGCCGCCAGCACCGAAGAGCGCATCGTCGCCGCCATTGCCAAACAGGGCATCATGCCCGCCAAGGCCGAACAGGCGGTCGGCGCCTGCGCCGCCGCGCAGGGTGTCGTCACCCGCCGTGCCCGTGATCGAACCCGTGCCGTTGAGATCGACGCCTCGGCCGGTATCGCCGGGATCGGGCTTCGGGCCGGACTCGTCGAGGTCGCCGACAGCGATCGTGATGGCACGGGTCACCGAGCCGCCGTCATCGCTCGCCGTCACGGTCAGGCGGATCGCGCGTTCTGTCTCGAAATCGACGGTCTGGCCTGCCTTGAGCCAGAGCCCGCCGTCCCGCACTTCGAAACGGTCGTCGCTGACGCTGAAGGCGTGCTGGCGGAAAGCAGGCGTGGCATCGACATCGGTGACAGAGATATCGGCAAGCCGCGTCGCGACCTTCGTGTTTTCCTGCAAAGGCACGCTGGCCGGCAGGACGATGGCCGTCGGAGCCTCGTTGCGATCGACGACACCGATCGTGAAAATCTCTTCCGCGCGGTTGCCGGCCGCATCGGTCATGCGCACCCGCAGAGCGTGGCTGGCGGCGGTTTCCGCATCGGTCGCGGTCGGCGTCGTGACGATCCGGTCGCCGTCGAGCGCGAAGCGTCCGCCGGCATTGTCGACAAGGCTGTAGGTGACGGCACCCGTCGTGCCGGTGCCCGACAGCCGGCCGACGAGCGTCCCGGCCGAAGCACCCTCCAGCACGCGCGTGGAGGAGATGGCAATGTCGAGCACGCTGGAGCCGTCGCCCAAGAGGTTGCCGGGCGTGAAGGTGCCGTCGGCGAAGCGCAGGAACTCCACGCCCGTCAGCGTGTCGACGCCTTCGGGGCCACGCACCGTCAGCGTGCCGTCGGCGGCCTTCGTGACTGTGTAAGCGCCGGAGGCGCCGGAAAACACGGCCGTATCGCTGCCCGCACCGCCCCGGATCACGTCGTTGCCGGCGCCGCCCGTAATGTCATCGTTGCCGGCCGAACCGTCGAGGACGTCGTTGCCGGCGCCGCCGAAGATACGGTCGGCACCCGCCGTGCCCGTGACGTTGACGGCCCGCGCGCCAGCCGTCGGCGCGTGGATCGAGAGGCCTTCATCGAGAGCGCCGAAATCGGCGCGGATGCCGCCGAGCACGTCGACGCGCTCGATATTCACGACCGAGCCTTTCGCGAAGGTCGTGTCCATGGTCACGCGCAGCGTGTCGGTGCCCGCACCGCCATCGGCCAGTGCAGGTGCGCCCGCAACCTCGATGATGTCATTGCCGGCGCCGCCTTCGAGCCGGTCGCCCGCGCCGCCGATCAGGCGGTCGTCGCCGCCCATGCCACGCAGGATGTCGGCGCCGCCATTGCCCTTGAGGATGTCGTTGCCGGCGCCGCCGGTGACAGTGTCGGCCGCCTCTCCCCCGCGGAAGTCGATCCGCTGCGCCGCCTTCAGGACCGTGCCGTCGGCGAGCGTCTGCTCGCCCCTGGCCAGATCGATCGTGAAGGCGCGGGTCGAGCCTGCGCGATCCACCACGACGAGACCGCCATCGGCGGGCGCTCCGCCGCCCCCCATGGCCGGCAGATCCCAGACGGTCGTTTCCTTCACGCCGGCATTGCCCGTCCAGACCCCGTCAGTGCGGTTGTCGTGGAAATTCACCTTGTTGCCGCTATCGACAGACAGGAGGCGCTTGGTGACGAGAAACGTGTTGTCCGTCACCTCGACATTGTTCGACAGCGCACGCGGCGTGATCCTCGGATTGCCGCCCGTGACATAGACCTGGCCATTGTGATTGGCCGGGTTGCCGTCGAAATAATTGTCGAATGCGCGCGAGTCCTGGCCGCCGCGCACGCTGAGCGCTGCCTTGCCCGCATCCTCGACCCTGTTGCCGAAGACCTGCACGTCGCGCGCCTCAAAGCCGGTGCGACCGGGCAGGAAGAAGCGCGCCTCGGTGAAGCCGCCGATCGAGATGCCGTCGCCCGCGACGTCGTGAACGTAGTTGTGGCTGATCTCGACGCCGATCGACCCGCCCTTGGCGAAGATGCCCGCGGCCTTGCTCGCGGTCCCCGCGACCTCGTTATGGGATATGACAGACCTGTCGCTGGAGAGCAGGTCGATGCCCTCCTCGCCCGCATTTCGGATGACATTGTTGACGACATGGGCGTTGATGGCGCCGCTGATCTTGATGCCGTCCTGCACCGTCCCGACGATGATATTGTCGGCGATGACGATGTTTTCGGAGCGCGCATTGGACGAGCTGCCATTGTCCTGATGGACGATGATGCCGTTCTTGCCGCCCTCGATGCGGAAGCCGAGCACAAGAAAATTGTCAGTGCCATAGGCCTGGATCGTGGAGGCACCCTTGGGGCCCACGAGCGTCGCCGCCCCCGTGCCATCGGCCGAGGCAAGCCAGATCGGCGCGCCGGGCTTGCCGCCCTGGTCGGGAAACACGACGGTCCCGGTATAGGTGCCTTCACGCACCATCACGGCAGTGCCGGGTGTTGCACGGTCGATCGCGGTCTGGATCGACCGCAGGGGGGCGTCCTTTGTTCCGGCGGCCGCATCGTTGCCGGTCGTGGATACCCAGATATAGCGCGTGGGAACCGCATCAGCGAAAGGCTGGGTTGCCATGTAACCTCGTCTTGTTCAGTTGGTCGCGCTCCATTGCCTGACGGAGCCTCGACAGAGGCATACCGGCAAGCATCGTCAGATCCGCCCGGCGAAGGCCCGAGCGGGACCAACTCAAGACCGGGGACTGACGAGGGACGCAACGAAAACGGACAAGCCGCGCCAGCAACGCGCCGAAGGGCGCAAGCAGCACGACCGGGGCGCAAGACGCGACGCCGCCCCTGACCGGGAAAACGGG
The DNA here is from genome assembly GCA_044368425.1 of Beijerinckiaceae bacterium. GTDB lineage: Bacteria > Pseudomonadota > Alphaproteobacteria > Rhizobiales > Beijerinckiaceae > JBIPLL01. Next base: position 350 of record JBIPLL010000391.1, on the reverse strand, counting down.
CTGCGCGCGCAATTTCGCGCCGGGCAGACCCAGGACAGGATCCCTATCGGGAACCGTACAAGCCGCCTTCGTTGGCAGCAAGCCCCGTCTCTTGAACGAAACGAAGCGATTTCGCGTTGATAGTCACCCGCAGCACGCTGATTTGTCCAGCGGGGGCCTGACGGGGGCAACCGCAGTTCTGCGGAGCAGCGACGATCCCTAGAGACGGAACGCGGCGAGAAAAGGGCAGGCGCCCGGCAATGGCGGGCCATGAGGAGCGCGGTCGTTGCAGTCATTCCGGCCTGTCCGTGCACGGGGCCGATGCAGATCGCGTCGGACGATCAGGCCCGCCAGCGCGACAGGGACAGGAT
>JBIPLL010000742.1:0-3455 GCA_044368425.1 Beijerinckiaceae bacterium | reverse complement strand
CAACCCCTCCGGCAAGATCTCCAACCCCACCGCCAACGATCTCGCCAAGAGCGCGATCGACAGCGTGAAGAAAGCCGATAAAGGCAAAGACGGAATCACATACCTATTGCATGCGATAGAATCCGGTATCGATACTCGACTCACCCAAACCTACCATGATTCAATTCTGAGCCAGACCAACTCAAGCTCCCTCGCCGAAGCACGTGAAGTTGCGAAAAAATCCCACCCTTTGCAAGCCCACCCAAAATGAGCACGCCGACATTACAACTGTATGTCTTGGATGAGACAACTGTGTCGAAGGAGCTGGACTTGGTTTCCGAGCTTTTTCACCGCATCAACCGAATCATCCCAGAAAACCAACACCTGGTTACAGTCTCTCCCGATACAAGTGCGAGAGAAGCTGTCTCACTGCTTCTCCAGCACGGCTATTCCCAGATACCGGTGGTAGCTGGAGGCGAAGTCTTGGGCGTATTCTCATTTCGTTCGTTCGCAAAGAGGGCCGCGGCTTCTACTTTGTTGGAAGTTACAAAGCAAAAAGCTGTTCCAGGAGATCTTGCCGTTGAGGATTGTGTTGAACCATTCCAATTCGCTCGCGTTACTGACGAAATGCGACAGGTATTTGATGCGATGGATAAAGACAACGGCGTTTTAATCGGCTCCCCAGACAAACTCCAGGGCATCCTCACGCCAATGGATTTTCTCCGTTACCTCTACCAAGTGGCGAGCCCGTTTGTGATGCTGTCGGAGATTGAGTTAACCCTGCGTGCTCTCATTCGCATAGCAGTAAACCACGAGGAACTTGTGCAGTGCGCCGTGCGATCGCTCGCCCAACTCTACGGTGCAGAAAAGGTCCCGAAGAGTCTCGAGGCAATGACTTTTGATAATTACAGATTGATTATTTCACACGGGGAAAACTGGCCTAAATTCGAGCCAATTCTAGGCAGTAACAAGAATAGAATTGCAGCGAAGCTGAAGCAGCTTTGCGATCTGCGAAACGACCTATTTCACTTCAAACGCGAAATTACCTTACAAGACCACGAAACGCTAAGCGACCACCGCGACTGGCTACTCTTGAAAGCCAAACAAGCCGATGTGCGCCGGAAGACAGGAGGGCAGCCATGACTAACGAAAACGCTCCACAGAAACCTCTTTTGCCCCACCAACAGGCACTTATTGATCAATTCTTTAACAACCCAACAGTGCGCGGCTATGCCGTCCAATGGGATGTCGGCCTTGGGTCCGTACGGACGATAGCGCACCTTATCAAGAAGTTTGCGGTGGCAAATCCATCCGGTCGGGTTCTGGTTCTGAGTCCGAAAGTTCTGACCGCGCAGGCTCACTATCATTTAGCGGCGGTCGATCTGCATGCCAACCTGGTGGACCGATTTCGCTTTCGAGCCATGGAGGATCAAGTGTCACCTTCAGGCACGATTTGGCATGAGGGAGGTATCTATGTCTTGGGGACCGATTTCGCACGACAGGACGACATCACGGCAAGCCTATGCACCGTTCAATGGGACCTTCTTATAATTCAGGAGGCCCACCAGATTCGGGGCCAAAAAGAATACTTTGTGAAGAAGCTGGTCGAAAGTTCACCAGCGATTAGGGTGGTCCTGCTAACCCTGCCCTGCGTGGACAACCTGCCACAAATCGGGATCGAAAACTGGAAGATAACGACCACTCGAATGAATGGCGTGATTGACTCCGTCGGGCGTCGAGTTTTCGATCTCCCAACCCCAATCCTAAGGTCCATCGAAATCCAATCCGATGCTGCGGAGTGCCGATTGCGGGAGGCTGTCGCCAATGTTGTACAATTGCTCAATCATTTTGGTCCAAGTTCCAAGCTTCTGGTCGCCAGCATTGAAAACTCAATGCAATCCAGCCTTTCGGCACTTGAGGAGGTGATTCGTCGACTTCGGAATCGTCTCTTGCATGAAAGTCTGGAAACGTTTCAAGAAGCAAATTCACCCGATGATGAGACCGATGAAAAGGACCTTCTTCGCCTAGACGCAGCAGACAACGGTGCACTGCTGAATGCATTGGATAGGTGTCTTGTAGAACTGGATTCAATCTCAGAGGACTCGAAATTGAAAGCCTTAACGCATCTGCTGATGGAAGCAAAAAATAGGAATGATTCTCCGGGGTCGACTTGCATTCTCACAAAATTTCTGTCAACGCTCGCTTACATACAAACGGCGCTCGATGAACTGGGCTTCGCAACCTTCGTTCTGCATGGTTCCCAGTCTGTTGGCGAGCGATTCCAAGTGTTGGAGGACTTCCATAAACAAGAGGGCATTTTGATAGCAAGCCAAGGGTTGATGGAGGGCCTTAATATGCCGGGCGTCGAATCGCTTATCATGTATGATGTTCCGAAGAGTCGATTGCTCCTACAGCAGATTCTCGGAAGGTTTCAGAGGTATGGACGTTCCACCGCCCTCAAAGTCGATGTCATAAATGACCCATATGGAACCGACCTACTCAACGCGGTGATCCGTGAGACCATCGGTGGAGAAATGGTGAAGGAATTGCCAATGAACAAATGAGCCCCTCATCTCCCTACCCATCGCTCTAGTTCAACGAGCAACCCCAAGCCCTCACCCACCCCTTCTCCATGCCCCCCAATCCGCCAGCTACTGCATGGACACCTTCCCAATCGCGAAACGCAACGCCGAGACCAATGCACGGCCACTACCGCACCAACGCAAACCATCCTCCAAATCGAGGATGCCCTCGGTGAGGCGATGCGCACCGGCCTGCTTTACAAGAACTCGCTGAACCTTCCGCCAGCCAATCCCGCCTGCTGCCACCCACTGCAACTTTGACCTCATGAACCTGAACAGCTATTCGCTGACCGTATCGGAGGTCTGCAGCCTCTATAAGCATAACAAGATTGAGCTGGAACCGCCCTACCAGCGTCGGCCATCATGGAGGACGCGCCAAAGAGAGGACCTGCTCGAATCGGTGTTCAACGGCATCCCGATACCCGCTGTCATCCTCTATAAGACTAAAGCCGGCCGGCGCGCCATTATTTACGAAGTGATGGATGGTAAGCAGCGGCTGGAAACGATTCTGCACTTTCGTTACGGTGGAATCATTCCCGATGAGAAGTCTCTGGGATTCTGGCTTCGCAGGGACCACTCAAAACAGCGCGTGCGTCTGTATTATCCGGATTTGTCCAAGGCGGCGACGCGGCGTGAACACGGCGTGAATGTCCGACTTTTTATGGATTACAAGATACCGGTGATCGAATACAGCGGCGAGTTGCTGGGTCTGGCGGGACAGAGAATCGCCCAATGGGAGATCTTCACCAAGATCAACTCAACCGGATCCCGACTGACCAAGAATGAAATTCGGCACGCCCACCAAACTCCGCTGTTCTTCGTCGGAAGCAGGCTTGAGCAACGATGGAAGGGAATGATGATCGACAAATGGCGGGTGTTCTCCAAGGCGGAAAT
>JBIPLL010000614.1:0-3472 GCA_044368425.1 Beijerinckiaceae bacterium | reverse complement strand
ATCAGCGAGTTGCGCAAGAATGCATGGCAATTACCGAAAGAACTCGACTTGGATTTGTTCAAGAACTTGCCTCAGAACCCAAAAGAGCATCTTCGCGAACTTCGAGATCGCCTGCCGAGCATTGTCGAGTCTCGACAGAGTGAGGTGAAGGCATGGCGGACGAGGGTTGTCGATGCTTTAGGTGAGGATGTTGATCTGCCGACTGTCATCAAAACCGTCCGAGAAACGATCAAGGGAGCCCAAGATGCCGGCGTGTTTCGTTGGCGTGACGGAACACCGGATACGCTCCGCAGCCGATTTGATAATCTTGGTCCGGTCAAAGGCACGGTCGATTTGGCCACGAACGCTGGCCGGGACGGCGCTGAATTTGGTTCATCGCTCTCTGCACTCGCACAGCTTGACGAAAAGTGCATGGGGCGAGTGAGGCAGGCGATCAGCGACTATGAACGCTTCCTAAACGAGACGACGTTCTTTGTGGATGAGGAAGGCAAGGATAACCCTACAAACCTCGAATCTTTAACAAAGACACTGGATTCTGAATTTGAGAGCCTCTCCGAGCATTGGACCCAAATTACTTCATCATGAGCGAAACAACCCCAGCAAAAAATCTACTCAGTCAAAGTAAGGAACTGAGTGATAAAATAAAGCGCATCGCCAATAGCGCCGCAGACAAAGTGGTCGTGAACCAGATGGAAAAGATAGAAGCATCTCTTCAGGGGCACGTTGTCAAAATCATCGAACTGCACAAATCGTTATCGGTGATGCAAAATGCGAAAGTCGTCAAAGCGAATCCTGTCGCGGGGTCCACGTTGAAGCCATTGCAGGACCGCATCTCGAAGTTACGCAAGGTCTTGAACGATAGCCGAAGTCAAATTGCGAACGGCAACGTATGGGCAGAATGCAACACCCAGGCTGAGGCGCGCGCGAAGGACCTTGGCCAGGAGTTGCAAAAGCAATGGAAGGGCTTCGTTGTCGAACAGACGCCGGGAATTGAGACCTTCAGACCGTTCGCTAAGCTTCCCGCCTGCAAAACTACTTTTGATGAACTCGCAGCACTTGATCTCCAGGCGAAGAACGATCAAACGCGCATTCCCTCGACCGACACCGAGATCGACGCAGTGCTAACACGAGGAAAGCGAATGCAGGAACTCATCAGCGGCTTGCGACTAAAAGACCAACCTCCGGAGATGCAGGACTTCCTGAAGCGATGCGCGCAGACCGGTGTGTCGTTGGACGACCTTACCGATGAAGTGCTCGTCTGGTTGAAAAGCACAGGCTTTGCCGCCAGCCTGCGGATCGTCACGCGTTAAAGCCCGCTACACGATTTCACACATGATCCCGCTCTTCCTCGACTTCCTTGGTGAATTGGAACGCGCCGAGTCGCGCCTATTGGCCTGGGCACTGGTCGATGGCCATTTTGCGGAGGATGAATTGCGCCAGCGAGTCGAGGATTTTCTGGATCACCGTGGTTGGCACGAGTTCGCCTCGGTGAACCAGTTCATCGAAGCGATGGTCGATCAGGGCCTGCTGTTCCGCTGGGAGGATCAAGGCGACTACCGCTATCGCACCCGGATGGCCGAGACCGTGCGTTTGCTGGCACGTCTGAAGCAACTATTTCCACAACATCTGCGGACACCGGGCGCATGGCTCAACGCCCCGGGTTTGGTGTCCGACTTCCGCTTCCTGCTGCGACCGCGTCAATATCCCCGACGGGATAAATCGCCTGCCGCCTTGCTGCCGGGTTGGGTCAACGGACCACCTCGACTCACAGCGTTGCAGGAGTCGGTATTGCAGCACCTGGCGAGCGTCGACTTGGCCGGATTTCAAGCGAGGGCAACGACACGCATCCTTTCGGAAGCGGTTAATGCGCAACCCTCGGGCACGATGATCTGCGCCGGCACCGGAAGCGGCAAAACGATAGCGTTCTATTTACCAGCACTAACTCATATCGCTGGCACGGTTGAGCGTGACGAGAGCGCATGGGTGCGTGCCCTCGCCATCTATCCGCGCAACGAGTTGCTCAAGGATCAGTTTAGTGAAACCCTACGACAGACACGACGTCTTCGTGAACTGATGGCTCAACGTGGGAAGCGCCCGCTGACCATTGGTTCGTTCTTTGGTCCGACGCCAAAAGATGCCTCGAGCGTGCAGGACGCTTGGCATGAACTGAATGGCGGACATGTTTGTCCATTCCTGCTTTGCCCAACTCCTGATTGCAATGGAGCACTCATATGGCCTGCGGCGGACCGCGAGCAAGGTGTTGAGCGACTAGTGTGCGTAAAATGCGGTGGGGCGACACAAACCGGCGAAGTGCTGCTAACGCGCAGAAGTGTTATCGAGAAACCGCCTGACGTTCTTTTTACGACAACTGAAATGATGAACCAGCGCCTTACGGATCCGCGCAGTTGGCATCTATTTGGCATTGGTCTCGCAACCGCGAAGAAGCCGTCACTGGTGCTACTCGACGAAGCCCACACCTACAACGCCACTCATGGTGCACAGATAGCGTATCTGCTCCGTCGTTGGCGACACCGGGTGTATGCACAACCCCACTTCGTCGGCCTGTCGGCGACGTTGATGGAAGCGGCTTCGTTCTTCGCCCAACTTACCGGACTCACAGGCGGCCAGGTGCAGGAGATCTCGCCAGAACCGGCAGAGATGGTTAGCGAGGGCATGGAATACATGGTCGCCCTGCGTGGTGATCCCGTTAGTGGCGCAAGTCTGCTGTCCACAAGTCTTCAGGCAGCGATGCTGCTCCGACGGGTGATGGACCCCAATCACAATCTGCATACATCAGGCGCCTATGGTCGGAAGGTGTTTCTCTTCACTGACGATCTTGATGTAACCAATCGCATGTTCTTCAACCTACTCGACGCTGAGGGACAGCGCTTAGACTCCAGGGGGCGAACCCTACCCGACCCACAACGACATCCGGAAGGCTCACTCGCGAATCTTCGGGCTTCGGCTTTGCCTGATGCCGAGCGGCGGTTTAGGCACGGGCAATCCTGGCTTTTGCCAGAGGAGTTAGGCCACACACTTTCTGCTGGAAGTTATGTGCGCGTCGGACGCGTCAGTTCTCAGGACAGCGGCGTGGACGCCAATGCGGAGGTCATCGTCGCTACGGCCTCACTCGAGGTAGGCTTCAACGACCCGGAGGTCGGTGCGGTGCTGCAGCACAAGGCTCCACGGGAGGCGGCGGCATTTCTTCAGCGAAAAGGTCGCGCCGGCCGTCAACGTCGCATGCGACCCTGGACCGTGGTCGTGCTTTCGGACTTCGGCCGGGATCGTCTGACGTATCAGGGCTACGATTTGCTTTTCGATCCTGAGTTGCAACCGCGTGCGTTGCCGCTTGCTAACCGGCATGTTCTGAAGATGCAGGCCGCGTATGCCTGCCTCGACTGGCTCTCGGCGAATCTGCCGAGGCAAAGTCTGGGCCATATTTGGCTGGATACTAGTGCGCCGGGACGAAATC
>JBIPLL010000445.1:0-3118 GCA_044368425.1 Beijerinckiaceae bacterium | reverse complement strand
ACCCGGCTAGCCTGTCCACCACAGCCGGTGCCGGGCCTGAGGGCACGCTCCCAAGGGCCGAAAGTTCGGACATTTCGCTCCGGCATCTGGATTCGACAGGACAGGACGAGCCGATGCGCACCCCGACTCATGGCATCTCCGCTTCACGTCGCATCGGCACGGGCCGGGCCTCCGCCTGGCCTCGACTGAGGCGACTCATGACGGCAGGGCTCATTGCCGGCCTGTGTGTCGCGGCCGCGTCTCTCGCGCGCTTACCGCCGATCCCGACCGCGCAGGCGCAAACCGCTGCCTCGGCCAAGCCGTTCCAGCGCGACGACCTGACGAGCGCCGTCATCCGGCTCGAGGAGCGCCTGCGCAAACAGGCGCAGGCCCAGCCACCGCGCCCGCTCGCCGATCTCAAGCGGCAGGCCAGCGCCGCGCTTGGCGCCGACGATGCGCGCCGTGCACTCGCCCCCGCCGAGCAGGCGGTGGGCATCGAGCCGCGCGATGCGGAAGGCTGGCGGCTTCTGGCGCGTGCAGCCAACGCCCTCGAGCCGCGCGACTGGCGCGAGCGCATCGCACTGGATGAAAAGGCGACGGCGGGCGCCTATGCCGCCTATCAGCGCGCCGTCAACCGGACCGACGAGGCAGCCGCCCTGTCGCTTCTGGGTCAGGCCTGGCAGAAGCGCGAGATCTGGCGCCCGGCGCTCGATGCCTATCGCGCGAGCCTCGCGGCGCAGGACGTTCCTTCCGTTCGCGCGACATATGAGAGCCTGCGCGAGGAACACGGCTTCCGCATCCTCGACTACCGCGTGGACAGCGACGCAGCCAGCCCGCGCGTCTGTTTCTCCTTCTCGGAGCCGCTTGCCCGTGGCCGCACCGATTTCGCGCCTTTCGTTGCCGTCACCGGCTCCAGCCAGACAGCCATTGCCGCGCAGGATCGCGAATTATGCGTGGACGGTCTTGCCCATGGCCAGCGCTATGCCGTGGTGCTTCGGGCGGGCCTGCCCTCCAGCGTGGGCGAAAACCTGCTGAAGGCAGCCGACTACGAGATCTATGTGCGCGACCGCTCCCCGCAGGTGCGCTTCACGGGCCGCAATTACGTGCTCCCCCGCACCGGGCAGGACGGGATCCCCGTCGTCAGCGTGAACACGAACGAGGTCGCCGTCGAGATCCTTCGGATCAGTGAACGCTCGCTCCTGCCAACCGTGCGCTCGGAGAACTTCCTGTCGCAGCTTGGCGGCTTCGATGCCTCCACCTTGCGCAACGAGACCGCGCGCAAGGTCTGGGCCGGCACGCTCGCCGTGACGAGCGAACTGAACCGCGACGTGACGACGACCTTCCCGATTCACGAGGCGGTCGGACGCATGGAACCGGGCATCTATGTCATGGTCGCCCGGCCGCCGGGCAAATCCGACGAGGAGGACTGGTCGCTGCGCGCGACGCAATGGTTCGTCGTCTCGGATATCGGCCTCACGAGCTTCACGTCGCAGGATGGCCTGCACGTGCTCGCCCGCTCGCTGGGCGACGCCAGGCCGATGGCGGGCGTGGAACTGACACTCGTCTCCCGCTCAAACGAAGTGCTCGGGACGCTGACGACCGACGCCACCGGCCATGCCCGCTTCGATCGCGGTCTGGCCCGCGGCACGGGCGGGGCGGCCCCCGGCCTCGTCATGGCAAGCCGGGACAAGGCGGACCACGGCTTTCTCGACCTCAGGCAGAACGCCTTCGACCTGACCGACCGCGGCGTGAAAGGCCGGCTCGCGCCCGGTCCCCTCGACGCTTTCGTCTTTGCCGAGCGCGGTGTCTACCGCTCCGGCGAGACGGTGCACCTCACCACGCAACTGCGCGACAATACCGGCAAGGCGGTCTCGGGCCTGCCCCTGACGCTGATCGTGAAGCGCCCCGACGGCGTCGAGTTCCGCCGCGCGGTCGTCGCCGATCAGGGCCTGGGCGGACGCGCCTTGTCCATGTCTCTCCTGTCGGGCGCCCCGTCCGGCACATGGCGCGTCGCCGTCCATGCCGATCCGCGCGCGGACGCCATCGGCGAGACGAGCTTCCTCGTCGAGGACTATCTGCCCGAGCGCATCGAGCTGAACCTGTCGGCCCGCGATGCGCTGCTTGCTCCCGGCGCACCCGCCCGGATCGATCTCGACGCGCGCTTTCTCTATGGCGCGCCAGGTGCCGGTCTCGGCGTATCGGGCGAAGTCGTCCTCGAGGTTGCGGAGCGCAATGGCGTGCCAGGCCTCGCGGATTACCGCTTCGGGCTCGAGGACGAGCCCTTCGAGGCGGTCACGACCGAAATTCCCGATATCGGCCAGACCGACGCTCAGGGTCGCGCCAGCCTCTCGCTTCCAGTCCCCTCCGGCGCGACCAACCGCCCGCTTCAGGCGCGCATCGCGCTCACGGTCAATGAAAGCGGGGGGCGCGGTGTCACCCGCTCGCTCACCCTGCCGGTTGCGCCATCCGCACCCGTCATCGGCGTGAAGCCGCTCTTCGCGCCCGGCTCGCTGGCGGAGGGCGCGCAGGCAAGCTTCGACGTCGTGCTCGCCCAGCCCGACGGCCGGCGCATCGATCGCGACGGTCTGACCTGGGCGCTCTACCGGATCGAGCGCAACGGCGTCTGGTTCAACGAGGGCGGCCGCTGGACCTATGAAAGCTCGCGCTCCACCCGACGCGTCGCCGAGGGCGCGCTGGCGGTGACTGCCGCTCAAGCCGCCCGCATCGCCGCACCCGTGCAATGGGGCAGCTACCGGCTCGAATTGCGGGCTCCTGGCCTGCCGCAGGCGCAGACAAGCGTGGAATTCGCCGTGGGCTGGGACGGCGAGCGCGGGTCCGACACGCCCGATATGCTCGACATGGTCCTCGACAAGCCCGCCTACCGGGCCGGCGAGACCATGACTGTCCGCCTCTCGCCGCGCTTCGACGGCGAGGTGACGCTGGCCGTCATGGGCGAAAGCGTCCACGCCATCGAGACCCATCGCCTCAGCGCCGCAGGCACCACGGTCACGCTGACCGCAAAGCCCGAATGGGGCACGAGCGCCTATCTCGTCGCACTGGCCCATCGCCCGCTCGACGTGGCGCGCAAGCGCATGCCCGGACGGGCCATCGGCGTCGCGGCCTTCTCGGTTGATCGCGC
>JBIPLL010000188.1:0-5817 GCA_044368425.1 Beijerinckiaceae bacterium | reverse complement strand
CACCCGCGCTCGCGAGCGCGGCTTTGCCGTGCCGGCTCAGGCCATGTCCCTCACGCTCGACCGCCTGCGCAATGCGCTCGCCAATAGCGGCCCGGTCGAAGGCCAGCAGGCGTCCGGCATCGCCTATGCCGCCTATGTTCTGGCCCGCAACGGCCGCCCGGTCATGGGCGACCTGCGCTATCTCGCCGATACGCGGCTCGCCTCATTCTCCTCGCCATTGGCGAGGGGCCAGATCGGGGCGGCGCTGGCCCTGCTGGGAGACCGCACGCGCGCCCGCTCCGCCTTCGGCTCGGCGCTCGATGCGCTGGCCGCCGCCCCGCCAGACACCGTCTCGCTGCCCGATTACGGCTCGCGCCTTCGCGACGGTGCGGGCCTGATGACGCTGATTGCCGAAACGAATACCGGCGAGACTGCGCGCGCCGCCTCCGTCGTCGAGGCCGCGCGCTCGGGCGTGCGCTTCACCTCGACGCAGGAAAGCGCCTGGATGATCCTTGCCGCACAGGCCGTGCAGCGCGAGGCGGAAAGCCTGTCGCTCAGCTTCGCGGGACAGCCGCATCGCGGCGCGCTCTATCGCACCCTCTCCGCCGATGGCCTGACCGGCGCGCCGGTTCCGCTCGTCAACGAAGGCGCGACGCAGGTGCGCGCCGTCATCAGCGTCGCGGGCCATCCGATCACGCCCGAGCCTGCGGCTGATCGCGGTTTCGTCGTGGAGCGCAAGCTTTACAGGCTCGACGGGAAGGCTGTCGGTCCCGAAGGATTGCGCCAGAACGACCGCGTCGTGGTGGTGCTCAACATCACGGAAAAGGCCGCGCAGTTCGGACGCATCCTGCTGGTCGATCCGCTGCCGGCGGGGCTCGAGATCGACAATCCGCGCCTTGTCGATGCGACCGGCGTCGCGGATCTCCCCTGGCTTGAGCGCAAGGTGGAGCCGAGCGCGACCGAGTTCCGCGACGACCGCTTCGTTGCGGCCTTCGACAGGGACGCACAGCAACCGGCCCAGTTCTCCGTGGCCTATCTCGTGCGCGCCGTCTCGCCGGGCACCTATGTCCATGCCGGCCCCTTCATCGAGGACATGTATCGCCCCGACCGCTACGGGCGCGGCGCATTCGGCTCGCTGGAGATCGGGGACGCACGGTGACGCAGGCACCGGCAGGCGCGGACGACGCGGTGGGCGCCCCGCCCGCCTCCTCCCGCCTGCGCCGCCCGGGTCTGCGCGCCGCGCTCGCCCTGATCCTGTGCGCCGGCCTGACGGCTGCGGGCTGGATGATGATCGAACGCCAGATCGCGGCACTGCCGCCACTCGACGAGGCGGCGCTGACGCGCCGCTCGACCATCGTTCTTGATCGCAACGATCGCCTGCTGCGAGCCTATACGATGCCGGACGGCCGCTGGCGGCTGCCTCTGGCCGAAGGCGAGCGCATCGTCGATCCCCGCTTCGTCGAGATGCTGATCGCCTATGAGGACCGGCGCTTCCGCGACCATGCAGGCGTCGATCCGCTGGCGGTCCTGCGCGCGGCCGGGCAATGGCTCGCCAACGGGCGGGTCGTATCGGGTGCCTCGACGCTGACGATGCAAGTCGCGCGTCTGGTCGAGCCGCGGACGGAACGCTCCCTGTCGGCCAAATGGCGCCAGATGCTGCGCGCGCTCGCTCTTGAGCGCAGCATGAGCAAGGACGAGATCCTGCGGCTCTATCTCGCCCTTGCACCGTTCGGCGGCAATCTGGAGGGCGTGCGCTCCGCAAGCCTCGCCTGGTTCGGCAGGGAGCCCGCCCGCCTGTCGCCCGCAGAAGCGGCCCTGCTGGTCGCCCTGCCGCAGGCGCCCGAGGCACGACGGCCGGACCGCGCCCCGCTGGCGGCACTGGCGGCGCGTGACCGCGTGCTGGCCCGCGCCGCGCGGGCGGGGCTGGTGGACGGGGCCGATCTGCGCCTTGCTCTTGCGGAGCCCGCGCCCGCCGCCCGCCGCCCCTTCCCGCTCGGCGCGCCCCATCTTGCCGATCAGGCCGTGGCGCAGGAGCCGACTGCCGCCCGCCATCGCCTGACGCTCGATCTCGCGCTTCAGGAGCGCATGGAGGCGCTGGCCGCCGAGCGCATCGGCACGCTGGGACCCGCCTTGTCGATGGCCATCGTCGTCATCGACCACCGCGCGCTCGAATTGCGGGCCAGCGTCGGCGGGCCTCGCTTCCTCGATCCGGAGCGGGCCGGCGCGCTCGACCTGACGCGTGCACTGCGCTCGCCGGGCTCGGCGCTGAAGCCTTTCATCTATGCTCTGGCCTTCGACGAGGGCCTCGCCCATCCGCAGACATTGCTCGAGGACCGGCCAGCGCGCCACGGCGCCTATGCGCCCGAGAATTTCGACCTCGGCAATCAGGGCCTCGTATCGGCGCGCAAGGCCCTGCAATTGTCGCTCAACGTCCCTGCGGTCGATCTGCTCGCCCATGTCGGTCCCCAGCGCCTCGTCACGCGACTGCGCGCCATGGGCGCCGAGCCGGTCCTGCCGGCGGGCGAAGTCCCCGGTCTTGCCGTCGCGCTTGGCGGAATCGGCATCACGCCGCTCGACCTCGCCCATCTCTACGCGACACTCGCGCGCGGCGGCGAGACGACCGGCCTTCGATGGCGCGACGGGGAGCCGGAAGGACCAGCCCGCCGCCTGGTCGGCCCTGTCGCCGCCTGGTATCTGGGCGATGTCCTGCGCGGGGCGCCTCCGCCGCCCAACGCCGTTGCCGGACGCATCGCCTTCAAGACCGGCACATCCTATGGCTATCGCGACGCCTGGGCCGTCGGCTTCGACGCGCGCCATACCATCGCGATCTGGATCGGCAGGCCGGACAATGGCCCGGTGCCCGGACTGACCGGTCGGCTCAGCGCCGCCCCCCTTCTCTTCGACGCCTTCGCCCGGATCGGGCTTGAGCCAGACACCACGCCCGCGCCGCGTGACGCACTGACCGGCACCAATGCGACGCTGCCGCCGCCCTTGCGCCACCTGCGCGACGACATTGCCAAGGTGGCAGGCCCCATCGGCGCAGCCCTGCGCATTCATTTTCCGCCGGCCGATGCCCGGCTCGACCTCGCAGCGAGCCGCGCCGGCGGCTCCGACGAGATCGTCCTGCGGGCTCAGGGCGGCACGCCCCCCTTCATCTGGCTGGTCGACGGCAAGCCGATCGCGGAACCGGAACTCCGGCGACAGACGCCATGGCGGCCGGCAGGCACCGGCTTCAGCGAGATAACGGTCGTCGACGGCACAGGCGAGACGGACCGCGTGCGCGTTCGCCTCGAATGACCGGCACGATGCGGGCGCCCACACGCCATCAGTGACCCGAGTGCATGGCGCGCGGCATGAGCCGCGTGGATGGGCACTTGCGACTTGCTCCGCTGCAAGGAAGATGGCGCGACACTCGCTTTTGCAGGACAGTCCGATGAAGGTCTTTTTCTCTCCGCGCCAGCTTGAGCACCGGCCGCAGCAATATATGCGCTGGGGCAAGATCGGCGCCCCCGTCGAGATCCCCGAACGACTGGAAACAATGGCGCAGGCCCTTTCGGATCGCGGCATGACGCGGATCGAGCCGCGGGATTTCGGCAGCGAACCGATCTTGCGCGTGCATGACGCACACTATGTCGAGACGATGTCCACGCTCTACGAGCGCTGGCGGCAGATGCCCGGTGCAGGGCCGGAAGTGCTGCCAAACGTCCACCCGTGGCGCAGCGCAGGCCAGGACTATGTGCGGCACGACCGCTGCCGTAATACCGGGCCTGTCGGGCATGCCGGCTATTATATCGGCGACATGTCCTGTGCCATGGGCGAAGGGAGCTGGCGGGCCGCCTATGCCTCCGCCCAGACCGCACTCTCGGCCGCACAGGACGTGGTCGACGGCGCCCCCTTCAGCCTCGCCTTGTGCCGCCCTCCCGGTCACCATTGCTATCCCAGCCGCGCCAACGGCTTCTGCTTTCTCAACAATGCCGCCATTGCCGCGATGCATCTGCGCCAGACGGTCGGCCGCATCGCCATTCTCGACTTCGACACCCATCACGGCGACGGCACGCAGGCGGCCTTCTACACCCGCTCCGACATACTGGTCGCGTCGTGCCACACCGATCCGACGGATTATTACCCGTTCTTCGCCGGCTATTCCGACGAGCGCGGGGCAGGCGCGGGCGAAGGCTACAATCTGAACATCCCGCTGGCGCCCGGCAGCGACGACGAGACCTTCCTCGAGGCCTGCCGCCGTCTGGCCGCCGAGGCGCTGTCGATGGATGCCGAGATCATCATCCTGTCGGCCGGCTGGGATGCGCATCGCGACGACCCGTTGTCGCGCCTCGATGTCTCTACCGATGCCTATCGCCGTGCAGGCGAGCTGTTCGGACGGCTGGGCAAGCCGACCGTCATCGTCCAGGAGGGCGGCTATTCGCTCACCGCTATTGCCGAAGCCGCGCCGGGCTTTCTGGAGGCTTTCGCCGCGGCCCATCCCGGTCGGCCGCGCTGAAGCGAGACGGCAGGAAACGGAAAAGGCCCCGGCGGAAACCGGGGCCTTCTGATGTGGGAGCCGGAGGATATCCGGGGCCGGCCACGCGGACTCTGGAACCACGCTCCGGCGACTGGCAGCCGCCGCATCTCATCCGGCCCGGGGCGTCTCCGGGCCGGACAGGCGATCCTCAGAAACTGCGAACGATGCGCAGACGGCCTTCCCAGGCGTCCTCGTCGCCACGCGAGCCAACCGGCAGGTTGATACGGCCCTTGGGGTCGACGAAGGTGTAGAGCACTTCGCCGCCGATCTCGAAGTCGCTGACAGGCGACCAGATAAGATTGGTACCGGCCGACCAGACCTTCGTGTCGGTCAGCCCGGCTACGGCAGCACCCTGTGCCGGATAGTCGATGCTCAGGAACGAGCCGAAGACGCCCGAACGGACGTTGGGGGTCCAGTAATGCTGGAAGGCAGCAATGGCGCTCCAGCTCTTGGTCAGCTTGATCCCGCCATTGATCACTGCGCCATCGGACTGGCCGAGGCCAAGCGCACCGAGGCTGGTCGGGACATTGGTCGCGCCGGTATAGGAGAGGTTGCCCTCCGAGTAGGCAGCCTGCAGCCACAGCACGTCGCCGGCAGCGATCATCGGCAGGTTGAGCTTCACGCCACCCTGGATGGCGTAGCCATATTCGGTGTCGATGAAGTTGCCGAGAAGATCGCGATTGCGCACGCGGACTTCATGGGCGGCGACCGACAGCTGGGCTGCCGACAAGACGCCCTTCTCGTTGTCGTAGCGGAGAGCCGCCACAATATCGGGCATGCGCATGCCGGCCGCGAGGAGATTGCCACCGAACGAATCGCGCTGGGTGCGCTCCTCGAGCGCGAGCGACGCCGAGAACGCGCCAAACGACGCGGTATAGGCCAGCAGGTTCACGCTGCCATTGTCCGAACCGGCAACAGCGCTGTAGCTCAGGTCGTTCGCGTAGAAGTCGAAGAACGACCCTGCACGTCCAGCCGTGACGCCGGCCCACTGGATGAAGGCCTTGTCGAGCCCAAGCTTGGTGCCGGCGCCGTAATTGCCAGTGTCGCCGAGGACATTATAACGGAAAAATGTGCGCAGCAGGCCGGCATCCGTCCGCGTGCGGGCATCCACGTTCAGGCGGCCGAGCGCCCGGAAGCCGATGGCGTGCTGGTTGCGTCCGTTGCCGGGCGCATCCCACAGCGTCTCGAAATAGCGGTACTCGGCGCGAACCTGGCCGCCGATACGCAGGCAGGTTTGCGTCCCCGGAATCGTGAAAAAGTTGTCGCCCGAAACCGGGCATGTCTGGACATAAGAAACCGGCGCGGCCTTCTTCGACGGC
>JBIPLL010000702.1:0-3476 GCA_044368425.1 Beijerinckiaceae bacterium | reverse complement strand
CAGACTACCAGTTTGAAATGAATGAGGCGCAGCACAAAGAATTGCTGGGCGTGCTGGCGAATCTCAGGGGCAAGTTCATTCTGTCTGGGTATCGGTCGCCGCTTTACGATGCGGCTGAGAGTGCATACGGGTGGCGCAGCGCGGAGTTTCAGATTCCGAACAACGCGTCGTCGAGGAAGACGAAGGACCGCAAGACGGAAGTCGTCTGGATGAACTATTGATCCGGGGCACACCATGGAAGAGCCAGAATCGTACGAGACGGCAGACGGTCATCGAGTGCAGGTCGGGGCCATGGTGCACGTGTGGGTGAGTATGTCTGGGCGGCATACTCACGCTAGAGTCGGGGCGGTGATGTCATCATAGGTCCGTGGACCTATGATGAAGTTTTTGAAAGGCAAATCAAGATGAAACGACAAGCCGATTATGTGAAGCCACAGGCCACGAAAGCGGGCAACGCGGTCCGAGCGCGTCAGGCCATTACACGGGAAGCGATCAGCCTTGCGAAAGCACAGATCAACGACGGGGGCATGGATGATGCGAATGCGATCGATGCCGCGTGTGAGCAGTATCCTGGGGCGGTCAGAGCAGTCGTTGTGAAAGCAATTGCAGATTGGAAATAGCGGTCAGCGTTTAGCGTATCAGTGGACAGAGGCAAGCCCGATAGAACCTTTGAGACGTCTGGACGGGACTAGGTCAGCCGTCTCACCTTTCTCTGAGAGACACGATGAGCAATCCGATTCTGAATTCACAAGCGTTCGAGCAGGCCGCGTATTCGCTGCGAAGCGAGATTGAGCGGATGAACAACAGTGTTGAATTCGCCGTGAACGTCGATCGATATGTGCAGGCCACAGCGACGTTTGAAGCGAGCGTGAACAAGCTGGCGACAATTCTGGGGATGCAGGCCGAGAACGATCAGCGCAAGGCCGTGGGTGCGTCCATGGCGTACACGGAAGGCGATTTCGCAAAAGCCTGAAGAAAGTTTGATCCGAACGTCCACAGTTTGCGTTAGCGGTGATAACAACACACGAAACGAAACTTTGAAGGACGAACGAAATGAAAACGCGAACTTGCCAGCGATGCAGCGGAACGGGGATGCGAAACACGCCAGTGGTTCATCTGGGCGTACCTGGCTTGTGCTTTGGTTGCGACGGGTCAGGAGTTCAGCGCTGGGTGGATGCGGTGGCCATTACGGCGGAACTGCAGCGTCGGCATGACCGGCACGTCGCCGAGATCAATCAGGCCATCGCTGATTGCCAGGCGGGAATCGCCGCGACGACAAGAGCGTTTACCGTCAAGGTTTTCCAGCGTGAGATCGACAGCCGGACGGCACAGCTTGCAACGATGCAGGCAGCAGTGAAACCGGCGACGCGGGGCGAGTGGCGTCCAGCGGCACGTCAGGCCGTCAAGGCGGCGTGATTGGCTGGGCTGGTGATCCGAGTGCTGACAGGGGGTTAAGGGTGTTCCCTGGCGTTGTGCGCAGACGTCCAGGTCACAGAGCCTTATCGTACGATGCAGGCATGCATCAGGACTGGCGACGGCCAGTAATCCCCTGCCAGCACTCTGGTCATTTCAGCCGCGCCAGAGCAGACAACGCGAACAACTAACGCAAGCGGGTGTGGGCCACACCTGCGAAGCAAAATGCAGTGCGCGAAACGTTGTGAAACGATGCGAAGCGTTTTTTTGAGAGAGTCACAAAACCGCATAAAAGACTGGTTTTCGTGATAATGCACGCCTCTTTAGAAGGCGGTCGCTCTATCCAACTGAGCTACGGGCGCTTGTAGAGAAAACACTGGCTTTGTTGCATTTTGTTCGGCATTTGTCAGACTGGTTGCCGGTGGACCACACCAGCTACCACACCTTGCCGGACGGGGAGCGATGAAAAAGCCAGATAAACCATACAAAGAATTTCCGTTATTTGCACACCAATGTGGCCAATGGGTCAAGAAGATCAGGGGAAAACTCTGGTACTTCGGGGTGTGGGCAGAACCGATCGAGGCGCTCGATCGCTACAAGCGAGAAATCGATGATATCCAAGCGGGCAGAGATCCGCGCCGGATGGTAGCCAGCACAGACGACACAAACTGCCAGCTTGTGGATCTGGTCAACACGTTCCTCAGTTCGAAAAAGAACCTGGTCGATTCGGGGCGATTATCGAACAAGATGTTCTCGCAGTATCGGGACGCATGCAGAGTTTTGATCGAGCACTTCGGCCGGACGGTGCGAGTGGGCAGTCTGGGGCCGAAGGATTTCACCAGTCTTCTGCAGTCGTTTCCGAGGACGTGGGGACTATCGATGATCACGGGGTACGTCAGCCGGATTCGTGCGGTGTTCCTGTTTGGATCTGAGACTGATCTGATCGCGGTTCCGATCAAGTTTGGTCCTGACTTCATCAGGCCGCGAAAAGCTGAGCAACGCCGAGAACGGGCAGGCAAGCTGGCTGAGCGTGGCCGTCTGGCGTTCGAGTTCCGGGAGTGCCGCGTGCTTCTGGCGGAGACAAACAACGTTCAGTTGCAGGCGTGCATCATGTTGGGACTCAATGCCGGTTTCGGCAACACGGATTGTTCGACGCTGACACAATCGGCGGTGCATCTCGAAACAGGGTGGATCGACTTTCCGCGTCCGAAAACGGGGATCGAGCGGCGCGTTCCGTTGTGGCCTGACACAGTGTCGGCACTGAGGGCAGCGATCGACAAGCGACCGGCATCGTCAGATCCGGAGTTGGCGGACAGAGTGTTCCTGACGCGCGAAGGGATGCCACTTGTCTGGGACCGAGTTTCAGAGGGCGGAAAGTACATGGCCGTGAACAATTTGACTCTGACGTTCGGCAGGCTTCTGAGACGGGCAGGGATTCACAAGTCTGGGCACAACTTCTATTCGCTGCGCAGGACGTTTGAGACGGTCGCCAGCGCGACGAAAGATCAGGTCGCTGTCGACATGATCATGGGGCACGACGACTCATCCATGGCAGCGGTGTATCGTCAGGGGATCGATGACGTGCGGCTGCGCGATGTTGTCAGGCATGTTCGCGAATGGCTTTATCCGGAGCGAATCAGGGAACAGTAGAACAGGTTTTCAGATCTTTTATTTTCGGCGAAAAACAGCTTCGAAAACGCCATCAGCGTCACTCGGTTGTCGTATGACAACACGAGGTGATGTATGCATGAAAGAAACAAAGACTTCCGCGTGGTTGATGTGATGCAGATTATGGGCGTCAGTCAGGCCGCAGTGCTGGCATGGATCAAGTCCGGCAAGCTGGCGGCATACAATGTTGCGGTGTCAGAGACGGCGCGTCCAATCTATCGCGTGACGGCCGAAGCGATCGAAGACTTCAAAAAAAATCGCACTGTCGTCAAAGTCGACGCAAAGAAACCGACAATGCGTCGCAGGCTTCCGGAAACAATTCAAAAATTCTTTTGAACCCTAAAAAATAATGAAAATTTAACATAACGCCATGTAGTGGTTTTGACGAGCCACGG
>JBIPLL010000388.1:0-3484 GCA_044368425.1 Beijerinckiaceae bacterium | reverse complement strand
AATGCCCCATCAGGACGAAGGATGAGCCGGATATGAAGGCGAAGAGGCCGCCATAGGTGAGGGCCGCAAGCCCGATATAGGCGCGATAGCCTCGATGGCGCAGCAGGTCGCCAAAGCCGCGCAGGATATTGGTAACGGACAGTTTCGAGGGCTCACGCTGGCGCAGCGTCTCGGGCAGGCGCAGGACGACGATGGCGGCGAGGAGCGCGCCCAGAGCCAGCGAGGCCAGGAAGGTCGAGCGCCAGCCGAACAGGTCGTGCAGAACCCCGCCCAGAACCGGCGCGATGGCAGGCACCAACCCCATGATCGTGCCCATGCGCGACAATTCGCGTCCGGCGCGCGGCCCCTCATAGAGATCGCGCACGATGGCGCGGGCCAGCACGATCGGACCCGATGCGCCCAAAGCCTGGACGAAGCGGGCCCCGACAAGCCATTCGATGGTCGGCGACAGGGCGCAGGCGATGGTCGCGACGAGGAAGATTGCAAGTCCGGTCAGGAGCACGGGGCGACGCCCAAGCCGGTCGGAGAGCGGGCCGTAGAGGATCTGCCCGACCGCGA
Organism: Beijerinckiaceae bacterium; assembly: GCA_044368425.1. Taxonomy (GTDB): domain Bacteria; phylum Pseudomonadota; class Alphaproteobacteria; order Rhizobiales; family Beijerinckiaceae; genus JBIPLL01. The sequence continues at coordinate 2,926 of JBIPLL010000388.1, read as the reverse complement.
AACCGACGAGGAAGGCCGACAGCGTGGCCTGCGAGCCCGCAACATCCGTGCGCAGGGCCTTCGCGATGTCGGGGAGCGACGGCAGGTAGAAATCCGTCGACAGGGGGCCGAGCGCCGTCAGGAGCGCAAGCACGGCCGTCATGGCGAGTGTGTCGGGGCGCAGGCGCATGATGCGATCGGTGATCCGGGGCCGGGAGATACCGGCGAGAAGCGGGTTAGCCGGTGCAGCCGGCCCTGTCGATGCCCGCGCTGCGTGGCTCCTGCGCCCGCGATGCAAGGCGCGGCCCCGCCACCCCTTCAGGCGCCGTAGACATGGAGGCCTGTGCCGTGGCGCTTCAGCCAGGCTTCCGCCTCGTCGACATGCGGGCAGATGCGCGACAGCAGCGCCCAGTAACGGTGCGAATGGTTGAGCTCGACGAGATGGGCGACCTCGTGGGCGGCGAGATAATCGAGGACGAGGGGCGGCGCCATGATGAGCCGCCATGAGAAATTCAGTACGCCGGCCGCTGTGCAGGAGCCCCAGCGGCTGCGCGTGTCGCGCAGCGTGATGCGGCGAACGGGGCGCCCGACCTCTCGCGAATAATGCTCGACAGCGGCCGCGAGATCGCGCCGCGCCTCCCGCTGGAGGAGATCGCGCACCCGCCGCGCCACATGCTCGACGCCGCCGCCCACGGCGAGTTCGGGCGGACCTTCGGCTGGGACGAGCAGCGCGCTGCCGCCCGGCACCCGCAGGCGGTGCACGATGAGGGTCGGGACACCGCGCACGGGGATGAGCACACCGGGAACGAAGGGCACGCGCCGGGGGAGTTTCGCGAAGCGGGCCGCAAGCCAGCCGCCATGAGCCTGGGCGAAGCTCATCGCGGTCGCGACATTGGCCCGTGCCGGCAATGTCAGCGTGGCAAGGCCGGTTGCGCTGGAGACGCGCAAGGTCATGCGCCGCGCCTGCGCGGAACGGCGCAGCGCGATGCGATAGAGGGCGCCCTCGTGGCGCACCTCGATCTCGACGGGATCGGGCGGGACGGCGGGGCGGGACGGCCGGGAGCCTGCACCGCTCAGGAACGGGATTCGCATGGGCGCAGAATGCCCGCTTCGAGACCGACTGTCAGCGGGGCACGATGCCGGACCGCTTCGCGGCCCGCGCATCCCAGCCCATTTCGATCAGCATTTGCCGATCAGTTGACCGCCTTGAGGGAGCCGCGCGGGCGCGCAGCCTGACCGCCACGGTTCAGGTGTTCGATCGTGGCGATGAAGTCGGCGATCCGGGGCGCGATTTCCGAGCGGAAACGCGAACCGTTGAACACGCCATAATGGCCGACACCCTTCTGGAGGTAATGCGCCTTGCGATCCTGCGGCAGATTCGCGCAGAGGTCATGGGCAGCATAGGTCTGCCCGACACCCGAGATGTCGTCCTTCTCGCCCTCGACCGTCATCAGGCCGGTGCGGCGGATCGCCTTCAGGTCGACCGGCTGGCCGCGATGCAGCATCTCGCCCTTGGGCAGGAGATGACGGCAGAACACGACATCGACGGTCTGAAGGTAGAACTCCGCCGTGAGATCCATGACGGCCATGTACTCGTCGTAGAAATCGCGATGCTTTTCCGCCGAGTCGCCGTCACCCTCGACGAGATGGTTGTACATCTCCCAATGGGCCAGCATGTGCCGGTCGATGTTCATCGCCATGAAGCCGGACAGCTGCAGGAAGCCCGGATAGACGCTGCGCATGAAGCCCGGCGAGGTGAACGGCACCTTGACGATGCAGTTGCGCTTGAACCAGTCGAGTCCGCGCTCCTGCGCCACCTTGTTGACGGCGGTGGGCGAACAGCGCGTGTCGATGGGGCCGCCCATCAGCGTCATCGATGCGGGCGAGCAGGGATCGTCCTGCGCTTCCATCCGCGCCACGGCCGCAAAGACCGGCACGGACGGCTGGCAGACGCCCATGACGTGCACGCCCGGACCCATGGCCTGAAGCATCTCGATCACGTAGTCGATATAGTCATCGAGATCGAAGGGGCCGACGGCGAGGGGAACCAGACGGGCATCCTCCCAATCGGTGATGTAGACCTCGTGAGTCGGCAGGAATGCCTCGACCGTACCCCGCAGCAATGTCGCGTAATGTCCCGACATCGGCGCCACGATGAGCAGCTTCGGCTGGATCGGCCGGGGGCCGTTGAACTGACGCTCGAAATGCAGGAGCCGGCAGAACGGCTTCTGCCAAACGATGTTCTCGCGCACGGCGACGCGCTCGCCGCCAACGAGCGTGGTCGGAAGATCGAAGGCAGGCTTGCCATAGCGGCGCGTGACGCGCTCGAACAGCTCGCAGGCTGCCGACAAAGTGCGGCCATAGCCCGTATAGGTGAGCGGATTGACCGGATTATTGAACAGCAACCGTGTCGCGTCATTCGCGGCCCGGGCCGGACCGACGACGGCATGGGCCGCTTCGTACCAGTAATAGGCCAGGCTCATCAGACCTCCCATTGCTGACTCCAAAACGCGACGACAGACAGGATGTTTCGACTGCTCTCGCGCATTACAGTCCGCAGCCCACGCGACATGCGTAGCGCATCATCATTAAAGACTGCCCACACATGTTCAATTCGGCGAAGGGATAAGTTGTCAGCAAGGTAAAGGCTGTGGCCGTCAGGACACGGCGTGCCGTTGCACATTCCGCGCGCTTCCCCGGGTTTCCCTTGCGCCTTGCGCGCCTATGTTCCTGCCATGACCGAAAGCACCCAGATTGCCACCGGACCAGCCGCGCGCCGCCTGCGGCTCGATACGCTCGTGCGGCTGCGCTGGTTTGCCGTTACGGGCCAGAGCATCGCGGTGGCGGGCGTGCATTTCGGACTGGGCTTTCCCCTGCCCTTCGGCTGGTGCTTCGTCGCCATTGCCGTATCGGCCTGGCTCAATGTCGCGCTGCGCATCCGCTATCC
>JBIPLL010000387.1:0-3487 GCA_044368425.1 Beijerinckiaceae bacterium | reverse complement strand
GTCTCGCGCACGCCCGAGCGCGTGAGGCGGATGACGAGCGAGATCTTGAACAAGGCAAGGTTGAGCGCCGGCAGGATCAGATGCGTGACGCCAGACCAGGTGGCGAGGCTCGTGCGGATGCCGAAGACCGTTCCCACCTCGCCGCGCCCGGAGGAGGGCAGCCAGCCGAGCCAGACCGAAAAGATCATGATCAGCATCATGCCCTGCCAGAAATTCGGCAGGCTGAAGCCGAGGATCGAGCCCGTCATGATCGTCTCGTCGGCCGCGCTGCCGGGCCTGAGGCCCGCCCAGAGGCCAAGCGGTATGCCGATGACGAGAGCGAGCGCCAGCGCGACGAAGGCCAGTTCGAGCGTCGCGGGCATCCGGTTCAGGATCAGGTCGATCGAGGGCTGGTTGAAGACGAAGGAGCGGCCGAGATCGCCGTGCAGCGCATTCCAGACGAAGGTGCCGTATTGGGCGATGAGCGGCTTGTCGAGGCCCAGCGCCCGCACGGCCTCCTCGCGCTCGGCCTGGGTGGCATCGCCGGCAATCAGGATCTCGATGGGGTCGCCGACGGCGAAGATTCCGGCAAAGACGATGATCGAGGTGATGAACAGGACGAGCAGGCTCTGGCCAAGGCGCCGGATGATGAACACGGTCATCGACCGTCTCCGCATCTGGTGCGGCCGGCAGGTCGATGCGCGACAGGTTCCATCATGAGGTGCGGCCCCGGTGACCCAAGCGGGCACGGGAGCAGTTAGGCATTCCCCGCAGGGGGCCGCAATCGTATGAGTGGACGCGATAGGGCGATGCGAAAGCCGCAGCGCGTCCACGCATCCGGGCCGAGGCCATGAATCTCAAGCAGCTCGAAGTGCTCAAGGCGGTGATGTCGGCAGGCTCGACGGTCGGCGCGTCGGAGATGCTGAAACTGTCGCAATCGGCGATCAGCCGGCACCTGACGGGACTGGAGGCGGAACTCGGCTTCGACCTGTTCATCCGCGACAAGGGTCGGCTCGTGCCGCGTCCCGAGGCGCGCGCTCTGGTGCCGGATGTCGAGGACCTCACCGCGGTGCTTGCCCGCGTGCGGCGCAAGGCGGCCGACATCAAGGCGGGTGCGGGCGGGGATGGCCTGCTGCGGGTCGCCTTCCCGCATTCGATGACCACGACCATCCTGCCGCGCGTGCTGGCCCGCTTCTTCCCCGCCCATCCGCGCGCCGTCGTCGAGACGCTGGCGGGGCCGTATGGCGTCATCGAGCAGATGGTGCGGTCGGGCAGCGCCGATCTGGGTTTCGTGCGCCTGCCGGCCGAAGACCCCGCATTCCGGGTGCGGCCGCTTCTGCGCGGCGGCACGATCTGCGTGATGGCCGTCGATCACCCGCTGGCGAAGCGGGAGCATATCGAATTGCGGCATCTGGCGCGCAACGACCTCATCCTGCTGGGGCGCCAGCGCAGCAGCCGCAACGAGCTGGAATATGAGCTGCGCGAGGCGGGTGCGCCTTTCCATTGCCGGATCGAGGTGCATTCGGTGGAAGCGGCCTGCGCCTGCGCCGCGGCAGGGCTCGGCGTCGCCGTCGTGCCAGCCCTGATCGCGGGCTTCTTCCGCAGCGAGCGCCTTGCCATGCGCCCGTTCCATCCAGACCGCCTGTCGGATTACGGCATCGTCATGCTGCCGGACACGATGGCGACCCGTGCGGCCGAGACGTTCATCGCAATCATCGCGCAGGAGCTCGTCGCGGCATCGCCGGGCGCATGAACGCGAACCCGCCTGTGTACCGTGGCGGTTGAATCGCTGATGGTGCGTGGCAAGATCGATCCAGTTCGATGATCCGGCCTTCCCCGGGAGATGGCTCAACCCTATTTTCCGCACAGCCGCCTGACAGGCCCTCCACTCTCGCCAAGGATGACGACCGGCATGGCTTTCCTTCCGAAGGACGACGTGGCCCTTCTGACCGAACTCGAGCGCCGCACGCTCTGGCTCGCCTCGTGGATGGTGCACCATGCCAATCACGTGCGACCGGCCGACGAGGTGAAGGTTGGCGGGCATCAGGCGTCGTCGGCCTCGCTGTGCGCGATCATGACCGCGCTCTACTGGCATGTGCTGAAGCCGCAGGACCGGGTCGCGGTGAAGCCGCATGCCTCACCGATCTTTCATGCGATCCAGTATCTCGCGGGCAACCTGCCGGTCGAGAAGATGCAGAATTTCCGCGGCTTCAAGGGCGTGCAGAGCTATCCCTCCCGCACCAAGGATGTGGACGACGTCGATTTCTCCACGGGCTCTGTGGGGCTTGGTGTCGCGCAGACGCTGTTTTCCTCGCTGGTGCAGGATTACGTGAGCGCCCACGGCCTGATGAAGGACCGGCCCGAGGGGCGCATGATCAGCCTCGTCGGCGATGCCGAGATGGACGAGGGCAATATCTACGAGGCCCTGATCGAGGGCTGGAAGCACGGCCTGCGCAATTGCTGGTGGGTGGTCGACTATAACCGCCAGTCGCTCGATGCCGTGGTGCGCGAGGGGCTCTGGCAGAAATTCGAGCAGATGTTCCGCAATTTCGGCTGGGACGTCGTCATCGTGAAGCATGGCCGCCTGCAGGAAGCCGCCTTCGCGGAACCGGGCGGGCAGGCCCTTCGCGACTGGATCGAGCGTTGCCCCAACCAGCTCTATTCGGCGCTGACCTTCCAGGGGGGTGCTGCCTGGCGGCGCAGGCTCCTCGACGAGATCGGCGACCAGGGCCAGGTGACGGCCTTGATCGAGCGGCGCTCGGACACGGAGCTTGCCGGGCTGATGGGCAATCTCGGCGGGCACGATGTCGACAGCCTGATCGAGGCCTTCGAAGCCGCCTCGCATCACGACCGGCCGACCCTGTTCATCTGCTACACGATCAAGGGCCACGGCCTGCCGCTTGCCGGCCACAAGGACAATCATGCCGGGCTGATGACGCCTGCCCAGATGGAGACGTTCCGCATGTCCATGGGCGTGCGGCCGGGCCATGAATGGGACCGTTGGGAAGGCGCGCGGATCGACGCGGTCGCGCTCGAGGCATTCGTGGGCGCCGCGCCGTTCTTTGCTGAAGGGCCGCGCCGGCTGTCGGCGCCCGCCGTGCCGGTGCCCGACAGCCTGCCGATGCCGCCCCCGTCTGCCAAGCCCGTCTCGACGCAGATGGGCTTCGGCCAGATCCTGAACGAGATCGCGCGCGGTGACAGCGAACTTGCCAGCCGCATCGTCACGACCTCGCCCGACGTCACGGTCTCGACCAATCTGGGACCGTGGGTGAACCGGCGCGGCCTGTTCGCGCGCGAGAGCATGGCCGACACCTTCAAGGCCGAGCGCATCCCGTCCACCTATTCGTGGGAGTTCTCGCCCAAGGGCCAGCATGTCGAGCTTGGCATCGCCGAATCGAACCTGATGATCATGCTCTCGGCGCTCGGATTGTCGCATTCGATCAACGGCGCGCGGCTCTTGCCCATCGGCACGGTCTATGACCCGTTCATCTATCGCAGCGCCGACCAG
>JBIPLL010000386.1:0-3491 GCA_044368425.1 Beijerinckiaceae bacterium | reverse complement strand
TCAGGAGATAGCCGAGCCCGCGATCGGCCCCGACCCATTCGCCGACGACTGCTCCGACGACGGCGAACGCCACCGCCACCTTCAGCCCGCCGAAGATGTGCGGCAGCGCGAATGGCAGACGCACCCTGAAGAAGATGCGCGGGCCGCTGCCCTGCATCGAGCGGGCAAGGTCGATCATGTCACGCTCGACGGAGCGCATCCCGACGATGCTGCTGATCAGCACCGGGAAGACCGCGACGAGAAAGCTGATCAGGAGCTTCGGCCCGATGCCAAGGCCGAACCAGATGACGATCAGCGGCGCGAGCGCGATCTTGGGGAATGTCTGGATCACCAGCAGCACCGGCATGACGGCACGTTCCAGCGTCCGCGACCAGACGAGCAGGGCGGCCGTCGGAATCCCGATGATGACCGCGAGCGCGAAGCCCCCCAGCGCCTCAAGGAGCGTCACGCCCGCATGAAAGCCGAGTTGCCGCGCGTCGCTCCAGAGCCGCTCCGCAACGGCGGCTGGCGTGGGCACCAGATAGGCGGGGACCTCGAATGCCAGCACGGCGACGTGCCAAAACACCAGGAAGCCGACAACGACCGCCAGTGGCAAGAACGAGGACCGCTCCATCATGACCGATCAGCCGGCCGAATAGGCGTTGCTGTAATAGCTGCCCAGCGGCAAGGTCTGCTTGATCAGCCCGGTCGAGGTCATGGTCGCGATCATGTCCTGCCACTCGCTCTCCACCATCTCTCCGGACGGCCTGACGAGATCGAGCCCGAGCTTGAGCTGTGCCAGCAGGAGATCACGGTCGCGCGCCCGGTCGGTACGGATCGACAGGGCGGCATCGACCGCAGCCTCCGGGTTGGCCTTGGTGGCAGCCACCGCAGCGCGGGTTCCGGCAATGAAGCGCTTCAGCAGCGGCGCGTTGGCCTCAGCCCAGGGGCGATTGACGACGATACCGCCTTCCATCGCCGAGACGCCGTGATCGGCATAGGCGAAGTGGTGCACGGCGAAATTGTTGCGAGCGAAGATCGGCAGCGCAAAATAGGTGACGCCGGTGACGGCATCGGCGCGCCCCTGCATGAGCAGCGCATTCTTCGCGCCAATCGCCGGGTTCAGCACGCTTACCTTGCCAGCCTCGACGCCGTTCTTGGCCAGAAGCGCCGGGTACATCTGCGCCGTCGATTCCGATGGCGCCATCGCGATGACCTTGCCCTCGAGATCCTTCGGCGTCTTCACCGGGTTTGCGGCGCTGCTGATGATCACCATCGGGTTCTTCTGGTGAATGGCATAGATCCCCTGGACCGGCATGCCGTTGGCCACGCCGATCGCCATGGTTCCGAAGTCGATGAAGGCGAGCGGGTCGTTGCCGGAGGCCACCAGGCGCACGACATTGCCGGACGAATTGCCCTCCGCGATCGACAGGTCGATGCCGGCCGCCTTGTAATGACCCTGCGCGATGCCGGCATAAAACGCCGCATGGGTGCCATATAACGACCAGTCGAGCTTGAGCTGGAGCTTGGCCTCCTGCGCACGGGCGACCCATGGCATGGACACGGCGCTCGCTGCCACGAGGCCAATGGAGAACGTGCGTCTATCGACCTTGATCGTCATGGCTTCACTCCTGTGGCGGGGTCTATCTCGATGAGGCGGCGGGGAAAGTCGGTGAGGATGTCGCAACCCGTTTCGGTCACGGCCACCGTTTCGCTGAACCACATCCCGAAATCCTTGCCGAACAAGGACGGGATGACGTGGAACGTCATGCCGGGTTCGAGCACGGTCGGATCGCCGGCGCGAAGCGCGAGGAAATGGCCCTCGGCCCAGTTCGGCGGGAAGCCGATGCCGACCGCATAGGCGAGGCGCTGGGGCACCTTGCCTGCAAAGCCGGCAGCCTCCAGAGCGGCCTGCGCCGCAGCATGAACCTGACCGGATGTCACGCCGGGCCGGATCGCGGCGATGCCTGCGTCGAGCATGCGCAGCAAGGCGTCAGCCACCTGCAGGTGCTCCGCAGTCGGGCGGCCGACCACTGCGGTGCGCCCGATCACGGCATGGTAGCGATTGATGCAGGCGGCCGATTCCAGCAGCACGACATCGCCCGCCGCAATGGTCCGGCGTTCCCATGTGGTGAAGCACAAGGCGGTGGCGGGGCCCGTCACGACGAGCGGCACGCGGAAGAACTCGCTGCCCGCACGTATTGCGCCGCCCACCATCTCGGCTGCCACGTCGTTTTCCGTCGCGCCCGGCCGCACGGCGCCGATGGCGGCTGTCAGCCCGGCCACGGCTGCACCGGCTGCGCGGCGCATGTCGGCAAGCTGGCTCGGGCTCTTGCGCATCCGGTGGCGCTCGCAAGCCCCGTTCCAGTCCTCGATAGCGAAGCGACCTTCGCGCTCGAGCCCCCGGACGATTATCGCCGGGACCGCCCTTGCCTCCGTCTCGATGCCGAGGCGGCGTGCGTCCGGGAGGCGCGACTGCAAGGTCGAGCTCAGGACGGCCGCCGGGTCTTCGCTGTCGCCGAACGAAACGAATGCCCGGATAGCGGGGGTGGCTTCGGCCAGGGCCTTGTTGACGATGCGCGAGACCAGAACCGGTTCCCCGCGGGCCGGGACCAGCAGCGCCTGGAAGGTGAAATAGCCCATCGAGCGGTAGCCCGTGAGCCAGAAGATGTTCTCGGGATCACCCAGCAATCCGGCATCGAGACGCCGTGCGGCCAGATCCGCCTGAACAAGCGCGAGACGGCCGGCATAGTCGCCGGCGCTTGCCGGCTGCTCGAGAATGACCCGTTGCGTCATGAAGCCCTCGACAGGATTGAAAACGGGCCCTCGATCCGGGTGATGCGAGTTCCGGAAGGCGCAATCCGGACTCACGCTACGCGGAGATTGCATAACCGTATAATACCAATACATAGGAAGGTCATAAACAAAGAGATATGCCATGCGCATGAATATCCGCGAGATCGAGATCTTCCGGACCGTGATGCTCGAGGGCTCGATGTCGCGGGCGGCGCGGCAGCTGAAGATCGCACAGCCGGCCGTCAGCAAATATGTCAGCCAGCTCGAACGGCGCCTCGGCCTCGAACTCTTCAGGCGCGTGGGCAACCGCGTGATGCCGACACCCGAGGCCTATGCGCTGGCCGACCAGGTCCAACGGGTTTTCGTGAGCCTCGATCAGGTCGAGCGCTTCATGAGCGACCTCTCGCAGCTCAAGCGCGGCCATGTCACCTTTGCCTGCATGCCGCTGCTCTCCCTTTCGGTCATCCCGGAGGTGCTGGTCGGCTTCATGGCGGAACGGCCGGAGGTGTCGATCTCGTTGCAGACGCGCAGCTCGGCCCGCGCCGTCGAATGGGTTGCAACGCGGCAGGTGGATTTCGGGGTGGGCATCAGCTCTGTCGAGCACAGTCTCGTGGACTTCGAGGAGATTGCCGCGCTCGAGCTGTTCTGCGCCCTGCCGCCGGGTGATCCGCTGGAGAGGAAGCAGGTCATAGAGGTCGAGGATCTCGCTGATCGCG
>JBIPLL010000384.1:0-3502 GCA_044368425.1 Beijerinckiaceae bacterium | reverse complement strand
GCGCGGCTGTTAGCCGGGAAAGGGGTCAAGGGGATCGTGGAATAAATGCGAGCGCGGTAAGCGGTGGGGATAGGAGAGTGAAGTTGTTCGCTCGCGTTTATGCCGCGAAAGCCCCTTGACGCCTTGGACGGCGGATACGCTCGAGGCAACGGCCGGGGATGGGGTTTATTCATCCCCGGGGGTTGCCTCACGGCGAGTGCGGGGTGCGGGGCGGCGCCCCGCAACAGGGGCGGTTCAGCGCGTCGCCGAGTTGGCAACGAAGGTGCTCAGGACGTTTTCTTGCGACGTGGTTGGGTTGCGGGAGCCGTGGTACGCAAGGACGGACCGTCAATGCGCAAGGTAATGCAGCGATGCTGGAAGCGATCGATCAGGGCATCGACCAAGGGCTTGTTATTGAACAGCGGATACCAGTCGGCCGGCTCAAGATTCGTGGTCAGAATGGTGGATACGCGGTCATAGCGCTGATCCATGAGGCGGAAGAAGGCATTCGACTGTTCCGGCTTGAGGGAAAGATAGCCCAGCTCGTCAATCAGCAATGGCTGAATGCGTGCCAATTGCGTCAGCAGTTTGATCGTCGAGCGATCCGCCAGCGACGCATACAGCTCATCGAGCAGAACCTGCGCGTTATAGAAGCGACCGGGATGGCCATTGAGGCACGCCTCGCGCAACAGCGCGATCGCGATGCCGGTCTTGCCGGTGCCCGGCGGACCGATGATCAGGATATTCTCATGCCGGCGCAAGAAATCCAGTCCGGCCAAGGCCCGGATCTGGGCGCGATCAATCCCGGGCTGACGCTCGAAGGGGAACGAGGCCAACGTCCACGGCCAAGGCAACTTCGCCTGGGCCAGGCGATACGCCAACTGCTTCTCGCGACCGTGAGCGATCTGGGCGGCGAACAGCCGCTCAATCACCTCGGCCACCGGCGCCCCCTCACGCTCGGCACGGGCCAGTTCCTCCTCCAGCGCCGCCGCCATGCCGCGCAAGCGCAAGGTCGCGAGTTGGGACAGGAGCGCCTCATGCATCGTCATCCCCGATCGCGAAGAAATTGCCCGCCACCTGCTGCAAGATCAATTTCTCGAGGCGCCCCAGATCGTACAAGCCATAGTGGGCGGCCTGACGAATCGCCGCCAGGAAAGCCTCCGCCGGATAGGTGCGCTGCAACTCAATCAGGCGACGCAGCGCGCGCAGACCGCGACCCTGACCGCGTTGCTTGAGGGCCCGGGCATAGGCCACGAGTTCCGGCGCATCCTGGCGCAACTGGACCTCCAGCGCCGGCAGACGGGGCGCCCGGACCGGCGTCGGATGATGCCCCGGATCGGTGACGCGAACATCGCGTTTGCCGACCACCCGCCGATGCGTGGCCACCCGGGTGTGGCGATGATGGACCTCCACCCGGTCGGGAAACTTGTAGAGCGTCACCGCTTGTCCGACCAGCCGTTCTGGAACCGAATAGCGATTGGCATCGAGGGAAACATAGCCATTGAGATCGACCACCCGTTCGAGCGTGTCATACACCGGCGGCAGCGCCGCCGGCAAGGCGTGCAGCGACGGTTTCTCCAGCACGTAGGCGGTTTCCGGCGACATCCCCAGCGCCCGCTTGGGACGGGCATTGGCCACCTGCCGACACCACTGGAGGGCTTGTTCGTTGAGATCGGCGAAGTCGGCGAATCGACGTGCCGGCAGGAAATTGGTTTCGACGAAGGCGAAATTGCGTTCGATCCGCCCCTTGCGATCCGGGTCGCCGACGCGGTGAGCCATGAACTCAAAGCCCAGGGTGCGAGCAAACGCCGCCATCTCCGGCGCAATGATCGCATCGCGTCCAGCGCCGCCCGCCAGAATCACACTGCTGTTGTCAATCACGCAGCGACCACAGGCGCCGTCCATGAAGCGCACTGCCTCGAGCAGGAACTGGCGGGCCTCGAAGCGTCCGAAGCGGGGGTAATACTGGATGAACAGGCGCCGCGAATAGGCCAGCACCAAGCCGGCGCACTGCGCGGTGACGGGGGTATCGCCGACCGTCACGCGATGGGGCGAGGTGTCGTGCTGCATCTCGTCACCGGGGGCGAATGCATAGAAGCCGGCCCGTTCGGGAGGCGCACGGAGTCCGGCGTCGCGCACCCAGCGGGTGAGCGTGCTGTAGGAGACCGGTATCTCGTATTCGGCCGTCAGGAGTTCGCCCATGCGGGAGACATTGCCCTGGGCACGTTCGAAGGCCGACTTGAGATAGGCCAGGGGGACTGGCGCCGCATCACGATCATCCGGTGCGGGACCTGGCCGCAGGATGCGCCGCACGGTGTTACGCGATAACTTCAGCGCACGGCTGATGTCGCGCAGACTGCGTTTCTGCGCATGCAAGGTGAGGACGGCTTCGCGAATCGCGATCGGGGTCATGGTCAAGGCTCCGGGTGAGGTCATTCTGAAAGCGGGCGAGGACAGTGCGCAGGCGGCACAGCCGCTCGGTGAATTCGTGGCTCTCGCGCATCTGCGGCAGCACGTGGTGCAATCGGTCGATGAGGGCCTGCAGGTGGCGCAGGTCACGTTCCCACTGTGCTTCCGGTCCGGCGCGCACGTGGCGGTCAGCGCGGATTTCGTTGGCGGCGGCGAGGCTTTCGATGAACAGGCGCGGTTGCGCCACCAAGCGGTCGCGGACGCTGCGGGGTGAGTGTTGGTAATGTTCGAACCATCGGGTCAACTCGCGGGTAGACAGCGGTGTCGCCTTCAGGGCATCGAGCATCGCGCTGGCATGGTCGGTGTTGGCGCGCGCCAACGGGGCCAGAATCCGGGTGGCCGCCCAGGGCGAGAGCGTGCCCTCGCGCACCGCCTGCAGCAGCGGATCGGGCAGGCCGCACACCAGGTCGAGGCGGCGACTGACCCAGCTCACGTCGCGTCCGGTCTGCCGGGCGACTTCCCGTTGCGACAGCCCCAAGCCCTGGATCAGTTCCCGCAGCAGCAGACCTTCCTCGATGGCGTCCAGCGTGCGCTGTCCGGTGCGGGCGAAGAAGGACAGCAGGCCCTCCGACAGCGGGCAGCTCCAGGTCTCAATGCGGGCCGTATCGCGACCCAGACGGCGCAGGGCCTCGATGCGTCGGTAGCCATCGATCAGGATGAGCTCGGCGCTGTGCGTGGCGGTGTCCGCTGTACTGACCGCGATACAGGGAATGAGTTGCCCGTGTTGCTCGATGGAGCGGGCTAGCGCATTCACGGCACACGGAACCATCAGCCGAGCCGGGGCAAAGCGCAGGTCCAGGCGGTGCAGGTCGATGTCGTCATTCGTCGTCATGACCTACACAGTAAGCCGAGGCCCCGCCCAGGTCGATGACGTCCTCTCTTTGCAAGATCATCCGCTCACTGCGTAAGCCCCTGATACTTCCGTGATTCGCACCATCCACGCGTCACTCTTTGCAAGATCGTCACCCGTCACCGGAATCAGCCGGTAGATCCCTGACGGCACGCCCGTTTCTGGCGCCCACGCGTCACTCTTTGCAAGCACCGGCGTGACGCG
>JBIPLL010000385.1:0-3502 GCA_044368425.1 Beijerinckiaceae bacterium | reverse complement strand
GGCCTGAAGCGCAGCCGCCGCATGCCCAAGCTGCATGACGAAACTGGACCCGCCGACCGAGGTTCCATCCATGTAGCTTGGACGGATGCCGAGATACTCGGCGACGTCGCGGGCGGACAGGTCTGCCGTGAAAATCCCGTCAACGTCACTCGGGAGCAAGCCAGCTTCCAGCAGAGCGTTGCGAGCGGCCTCGGCCATCAACTGGAGAGTCGATTTGTCCGGCAGGATGCCGACCTCGTCGGATTCGCCAACGCCAACAATGTCGATCATCGTCATCGCGGACCGCCCTTTGTCGCACTCCATGAGGAAATCCGGTCGGTTTCACGCCGCCTTTCCTCGGGCGGAATTGACCCGATCACCTGCAACATCTCCGAGGCGAAGACAGGTTGAAGATCGCCGCCCAGCGTTCGTGGGAACATATCGACCAGCTCTTCCTCGCTCCAACGCTGCGTGTTGGTTACGACGCGTTCGATCTCCGGTTGGCGGATGCGCGCGTAGGAATAGCCTTGGCTGAAGAACACCTGGCCGTTCACGTTGGCGGCATGGTCGGAGGCAAGATAGACCACCAGCGGCGCCACGTTATCGGGATCCTTCGCCGTTCCCTTGGCGTGCTCGCTCGGCCATTTGCCTGTTTCCTCGAACATCTGGCGCCCGTTCGGCGTCGCGTCGATCATGCGCGTCGCACCGCTGGGCATGATGGCGTTGGTCGTGACGCCGTACCGGGCGAGACCTGCGGCGCAGGACCATGTCAAACCCAGAATGCCAGCCTTCGCGGCGGCATAGTTGGGCTGCCCCGCCGCGCCATAGGCGCTGTCCGAAGACATCGAGATGATGCGCCCGCCCCGCTTGCTCTCGCGGAAGTGCCTTGACGCCGCCTGCACGAGATTGAACGCGCCCTTGAGATGGACCGCGATCACAGCGTCCCATTCCTCCTCGGACATGTTGAAGATCATCCGGTCGCGCAGAATGCCGGCGACATGCACGAGAATATCGAGACCGCCGAACGCTTCGATGGCCTGCTTTATCATGTCAGCCGCATCGGTGAACTCTGCCACGGAGCCACGATTGATCACGGCGCGACCGCCCATCGCCTGGATCTCGGCGACCACGTTGCCGGCGGGCGTCTCAGCCTCGTTCTGGCCATCGAGCGCAACGCCAAAATCGTTGACGACGATATTGGCTCCGGCTTTCGCCAGAGCGATGGCGATGCCGCGTCCGATGCCGCGTCCCGCGCCAGTGACAAGCGCGGTCTTTCCCTCAAGCATCTTCATGATGACCTGAACCTTCTGTGTCTGATGCGCTGTCACCAACGATGATCAGAGCGTCGAGCGCCACAACGCCGTTGCCGGTGGGCAAACAGCGCAGCGGGTTGATCTCGACGGCCGATACGTTGGTGGGTGCCGCGGCCGCCAGCTGCCCAAATGTTCGGATTGCTGCGACAAGGGCATCAATGTCGCACGGCGGCTGTCCCCTCACGCCGTCAAGCAAGGGTGCGCCGCGCAAGTCGGCCAAGGCATCCCGGACCTCGGAGTCCGAGAAGGGCGGGATCAGGAGCTTGACGTCCTTCAGCGCCTCGACAAATACGCCGCCGAAACCGATGGCCACGACAGGGCCGAACTGGGCATCACGGCTGAACCCGAGGATCATGTCGACACCCTCGGCGACTTGCTCCTGCATCAGAACCCCGTCAATCCGGGCCTTCGGCGCGTGCGCGCTGACATTGGCGATGATGGTGCGATAGGCAGCCTCGGCGTTTTTCTTGCCGCTGACATTGAGGATGACGCCGCCAGCGTCCGTCTTGTGCGGGATGTCGGCGGAGGCGATCTTCATTACCAGCCGGCCGGTGCTTGAGGAGGCGAAGTCGCCAGCCTCTTCAGCGCTGCTGACAACCTTGCCCGCGGGCCCCCTGTACCCCAGCGGGGCCAGGATCGACATCGATTCCGATTCCGACAAGGTACCGTTTTCGGCCTTCTCAAGCGCCGCAAGCGCCGAAGACATCGCAAGCGGCAAGGTTTCGTCGTCGGATTGCTGCTCGCTCTGCCCGCGCTCGAATGCGGCATAGCCGATCAGACTGGACATGGCCTTCAGCGATGCCTCGCCGCCCTGAAGGAATGGCCATCCGTTCAACTGGTTCGTCGGGGACGCCATCGGCTGGCCGGGCCGTAGGCTTGGATAGTAATGCCCGCCCACGATTGACGTCACCATGATGGGCACATGGGGGTGCAGAGAAGCCGCCGCCTCGATAGCTTTCGCCTCGCCAGACTCCCGATCGATGCCCGCAGCGAAGTCCCGCACCCAGATGATCGCATCATACTCGCCCGAGCCCGCGAGCGTTGTGAAGGTCCCTTCGAGTATGGCGGTGTCGAAGACGCTTTGACCGGTCGCATCGAGAGGATTTCCAACCGCGCCGAATGCCGGAATGATCTTGCGAAGCGCGTCGGCGACCGGAGCGGAAGGCTGGGGAAAGCTGACGCCGCAACGATCAGCGAGATCCGAGGTCAGGCTCGAAACGCCTCCGGAGGGTGAAACCAGCGCAACCCGGTTTCCGCGCGGCCGTGCCGGGGCGAGCAGGGCGATTGCGGTCTCTATCAGATCATCGACGGAATCCACCCGGATCACGCCGAGCTTACGCAGCATGGCCTCCGTCGCGCCATCCGAACCAACCAGGGCGCCAGTATGCGCAAGGGCGGCCCGTGTTGCGCCTTCTGACTTGCCGACCTTGATCATCACGATCGGGGTGCCGGTCTCGGCGGCCCTGTTGCACGCCGCGACAAAGGCCGCTGGGCGCTTGATCTGCTCCGCGTAGGCGACGATCACGCGCGTCTGAGGATCTTCGGCGAGGAAGTTGATATAGTCAGCAAGGTCGACATCCGCCTCGTTGCCAAGGCTAACCAACCGTGAAACGCCAATTCCCCGCGCAGCGAGCGGCATGAGGATGCTTGGCGCCAGCATCCCGGACTGGACAACCGCTCCAATCGCCCCGCCAATGACCGCTGGTAGCGGTGTCGGAAGGCAAACCATGCGGTTGTGCGAACTCATCAGGCCGAGACAGTTTGGGCCGTTGATAGGTATCGAATGCTCTTGCGCCCATGCCGACAGTTCATTCTGGCGCCTGCGCCCTTCCTCGGCGTCCTGCTCCAGGAACCCGGAAGAGACGACGGTGACCGCGCCAACGCGCTTCTTGGCGCAATCGGCCAGCACACCCGCTACATGCGCGCTCGCAACACCGATGATGACCAATCCAACAACATCTGGGATTGCGTCGACACTGGCATAGCAGGGAAAGCCATGCAATTCCTTGTACTTTGGATTAACCAGATAAACTGGCCCCTCGAATCCCCATTTCTTGAGATTTATAAGTATATTTCCAATAAAACTTGGCTTTTCTGAAATACCAACGAGCGCTACGGATCGCGGTGAGAAAAGCGCGTTCACATTTCTGCTGAAGTGCTTCATTTTTCGAATCCTGGAAACGATCCCACGCGGCCTAGATAAAGTACCT
>JBIPLL010000635.1:0-3505 GCA_044368425.1 Beijerinckiaceae bacterium | reverse complement strand
CAGACGAATCTTCATTTTCTATAGGAAACATTATATTCGCTTTCGCCAATGTTAATTGTTGTTTAGAAGTCAATTCTTTATAAAATAATTGATTATTAGATAAAGGAAGCTCCACATTGTACATGAAATATTCCATTTAATATTTTACTTCAAAATTTAAATAAATCTACTAAACCCCAACAACTAAAGGAGAATTTGTTTGAGATTGAAGTCTAAATGGTTGTTGTGGAGATTGTGTAATACCAAATGTAGTAAATCTTTGTCCAGATGAATTTGTTCCTGTAACCCCAACTAAACTTTTGTTTTGAAGTGCCAAAGATCCAAATCTTGGGGTTACTGTCTGTGTTCTTGTTTGTGTAGCAACTTCTCCACTAAAATCGGTAGAATCGTTTATAGAAGTTGTTCCGAGTCCTGAAATTCCAAGCAAGTTGTTTTGTGATTGAGAAGTAGATCTAGAGGATGAAGAAGAGCCAGAAGAAGGGCTTGACAATTCGGATGAAATTCCCTTTACATTAGAATCTTCGGCACTTACAGTATAATAATCATATGCAAAATCTACACTAATATTTTGTAAACCATCAGAAGAATATCTATTACTTAAATTTCCCATTGATATAGGTGCTACGTTATGAAATCTTATTAACTTTCTTTTAAGAGGCTTGTTGAAACTTCCAGATTTTGCAATATAAACAACGTCTAATTTCCTTGCTTTTAAATTAAATTTATTTGCTCTTGTCACAAATCCATAATAACCAACCGAAATAATCCAAGGTCTTATTATAAAATCTAAAAAAGAACTGTTTGTTTCTATAAAAGATATGGAAAGTTTTTTATAAGGATCTCTTTGATTCATAGTAACAGGAGCTTGATATCCCGCATAACTCAATCCTTGATTTGAAGCTTGTATGCTTTCAGAAGGTATTGTAACCTGAGAAGCAAATACACATCCCAACAAATCATGACCTTCTTGAAATTCCTTTTTAATTAAATTGTTTACAACTGCTTGTCTTATTCCCCAATCAGTATCAAAACTACCTCCAGTATCAAAATTTCTTAAATTATCTATAAAACCACTTTTAAGAAATGGTAAATCTTCAAAAGATATGGCAATAAACCACTGACTTTCTGGAGGAATTGCACTAGGCCATTGACTTAGTATATCTAAGTAATATGGTATTGGACCTGTAGTATTAGCCATTTCTAATACTTATTGTACCAATTAATTTTATTATTAAATAATAATAGGTGAAGTTTCTGGTTGTATCCAGTATTGATATGCTATTGTAGCTTGTTGAGTTACAATTTCACCACCTTGAGTAACGTCTAAATTATATTGTCCAACATTAGTGCAATATGCTCCAACAAGATTGTACAATCTTAAAATTTGACCACCTTTACCCATAAGAGCAAGACCAACACTTCCGAGGTCTTTTAATTCATATGCGCCAGTGCTTGTAGCATCATCAAATGTTGCGCGAGTCCAAAGCTCAAGCTTTTGTCTCAAAACCAAATCTTGTGGCATTCTGAACGTAACATTCCATGCATCACTGCCGGGATATGTTGCCGTGCCGGGAACATTGAATTGAAGCCCCATAAAAGGAACTGGAATGTTTCTTATTGCTCTATTTGGTAATGTAGTTGTAGTAACATAAACCAAATCACTTTGGTCAAATACGATATTTGTAGCTCCTGATGTTATATAAAGAACTCTGAATAAATTTGTTCTTGCAAAGTCTTTATTAATAGCATTTTGAAAGAAGCTATTGATGTCTTGGTTTTGGAATAAGTTTGTAGCCATATTAATATTTATCTCGTATTATTAACTAATAAGTTCGCTAAAATTAACTCCTGTTCTTGTTGCTATGAAATCTGCCAATATAAATTCAGCAGTTCTTACTGGTTGAATGTATATGGATATTTTCAACTCATTATTGTCGATTACGTCTGGTGTATTGTTTCTTTCATCACACACGATTCTGTAATCAAACAAACCATCGTTATTTTTAGCTTGATTGAAAATAGGAGTTAATGCATTTGCCAATCTTGTTCTAGTTGTGAAAGTATTTGGTTCAAATACATAGAATTTCAAGAGATTCTTGGTTGTTTTTTCCAGTGTCAAGAACAGTCTTCTTACGTTAATTCTGTCGAATGCTGATGGTTTTGTATATAATGTTTTTTGTCCATATATTACAAATCCATCACCAGGAAAGAATGCAATCGGATTTACATTTATTCTGTAAATAAGATCTCTTTGTTTTTGTGTAGGATTAATTGCAACGTCTAAAACATTTGTCAATGTTCCTCTATTGAATCCTGCAGGTGCAGTCCATGGATAGGCTGTTTGTGATGTAGTAGCAAAAACTGCAGCCACATAACCAGATGCAGGTACCCATACTCTGTTACTGGAAGCTAATTCATTAGTATTTATCCAGTTTCCATATACTGTAGCATAGCTAGATGCCTTTATTCCAGAATATAGATTTTTAAGAGGCCAATATACATCTTTAGAAAAGACGTAATTTTTATTTCTAGATACTTTAGTATTTGATCCTTGAATGAAAATATATCTTAAAGGATCTGCAATGAAGACATGATCCTTTCTTGTTATATCAGCAAACGATATAAATTGACTTACTACTTCTTGGTATGTAGAAGCAATTCCACCTACAGGATTATTTGTTTGTAATTTTAAATTGTCTGTATCTACGTTATAAGTTTCATCAAATATTTTTGGATTGGTTGCGACAGAATTTCCATAATTAGAATCTTCCCAACGTTTTTGGGCACCTGTCCAAATTGTTCCCAACCCAGCTTCTGCTACAACATCCAAATCAATATCTAAATTATCAATTTGATTGAGTATTCTTTGAAGCTTTAAAGGAACATTTCCAACATCACCAGCTACTGTATTAGTATCTGAAATGTAAACGCCTTTTGAATATAAATTCTTGGCATCATTTGCCACTCTTACAGATTTAGCAGGATTTCCGTTGTTTTGTAACCAATTTCCTCTTGTTGATATATAAGGATTTGTAATAACTCTAACATTTTGAGATGTTTTGTTTACCACATTATCTAAGAAGAATGAAACAGCAGGTCCACCATTTACATCGTTTTGAGTTCTATTGCTATATAAAGATCCAGTATAACCTTCCGTTACTATAGAATCCAAAACCACAGTGTCTTGTCCATAAACTGAAGTACGAACTTTAAACACCATAAGAGTTAATGAATCATTAAAGAAGCTTGAACTAAAATCAAAATCTCTAGGAAATTGTTCTACTATTTGTGAAATGCTTGTTCCTGCAGACGAAAAAGCTTGAGTTAATGTAAAATTAAATCTTGAGCTTGGTACATCCACAAAAGTTTGATAATTTCCATTTACAATAGAATTTACTGCTTTAACTCCAGTTACAGATACAAAGTCTGATGCTGGGTTATTTTCCGAATTATCAGCAAAAACTACATAAACACCCTCGAAACGATTGTTTATAGCTGTTTTGGA
>JBIPLL010000381.1:0-3505 GCA_044368425.1 Beijerinckiaceae bacterium | reverse complement strand
CATTGATAACCCACAGTCGCACGAGTCGCGGGAGCGACTGGAAGCGACGGGACAGTCGCTCGAAAAGATGTGGCCCTGTCCGGTCTCGACGGGTTCGCGTCATGGCGGGCTTCCTCTCGGATCTGTCGGATCTTTGGCCTGGACCGGCGAAACGCGCAAAAGTCCCCGCCGGCTCAACGCATGGCACATGAAGTTCACGGGAACCCGATCAACCCCTGCCGGCCTCTGACGTTCCGCCCGAAGATCACACACTGGCCGGACGCGCCGTATTTCGGACCCATCGATTTATTCTAGGGCGTTGCGCTGCGCAGGCGACCCCGCCATTCGGCGTGAGCCGGCAGGCAGGCGCAGACCAGCCCTGCGCAATCCGCCGGCCGATGTCGGCCAATCGGCAGGTTCCTCGCAATCGCGTGTTGACGCAGGCCCCCGATACCCTTAAACGACGCCCCCGTGCCCAGGTGGCGGAATTGGTAGACGCGCTGGTTTCAGGTACCAGTGGTGAAAGCCGTGGAGGTTCGAGTCCTCTCCTGGGCACCATCCTTTATTGATGTCGCGGATGTTGCCGGTCGCTGCCAGTTTTAGCGACGCCGTGGGCCTGCTGCCCACCGTGCCGGTCCATGCGGGTTCCTTGCACCCCGCCAGCATCGTCACCCCGCCAGCATCGTCACCCCGCCAGCATCGTGAAACCGATCGCGACGAGCTGTGCCTCTCCGGCAACCGCGATCCTGTGTTCATCTGTCTCGTCCAGCAGAAGCATGTCTCGAGCCTCCAGGCCCGGACGTCCCGGGACACCTGCCAGCGTGATGCGGCCCTCGCGGACGAACAGGACCGACTGCCGTCCCGCCGACATGTCACGTGACGACTGTCCGCCGTGTGACGATGAGCCCGGCAACACGATCATGGCCTCTCCCGTCACCGCGTGCTCCTCGATGTCCGCGCGGGCAAGTCGCCTGTCGACCATGATGTTCAGGTCGTCGACCGGCCCGTCCAGCAAGCGGGCATCGACCGGGACATCGGCCGGAAAGTCGAGACGGTCGCCTCGACGCAGCTCATGCGCGCGTCCTGCCACGCGCAGCACGATCCCGTTTCCCGACAGGAGGTACAGGATCCGGTCGATCTGCGGAAACACGGAGAACGGGCCGTCGCCTGCAACCTGCGCCATCGAGATGCGCCAGGCGAAGGCGTTCAGGCTGGCGCCCTCCGGGCAGATGGCCGCTTCGAGCGTCACGCCGCCCCCGTTCTTCCAGGGCATCGGCGTCAGGTTTGCATGACGGATCAGTTTCATCGGCGCCCGCTCATGACCGGGATGGGACGCAGCATCCTTCGCACATGCCCCTGTCGTCTCATAGGTGTCTGCGCGGCACCCGGCTGCGGGGCCAATCGTGTCCACGAGAGCAAGTCGTGTGCACCAGACCATGTCTTGCAAAGCCTTGTCTGTGGCGGCGCCATCCGGCATGGAAGGCGCAACCTGCACCGACCGGAAGCATCCGATGACCATCCGTCTGCATCGCGGCGACCTGCCCGCCGATTTTATCCCCGGTCCCGCTTTGGCCGTCGATACCGAGACGCTCGGTCTCAACCCCCTTCGCGACCGGCTCTGCGTGGTCCAGCTCTCGCGCGGCGACGGCACCGCCGATGTGGTCCAGATCCTGCGCGATACGCCAAGCCCGCGCCTCGCCGCCATCATGGTCGATCCCGGGACCGTCAAGATCTTCCATTTTGCCCGCTTCGACCTCGCCGTGCTGTCGCACGCACTCGGCGTCATGACGGGCCCGGTCTATTGCACCAAGATCGCCTCCAAGCTGTCGCGCACCTATACCGATCGTCATGGGCTGAAGGATCTGGTGCGCGAATTGCTCGGCATCGATCTGTCCAAGCAGCAGCAATCGTCCGACTGGGCGGCCGATACGCTCAGCCCGGCCCAGCTCAGCTATGCCGCCTCCGACGTGCTGCATCTGCACGAGCTTCGCGAGAAGCTCGACAAGATGCTTGTCCGCGAGGGGCGGATGGAACTGGCGCAGGCGAGCTTCGCCTATCTGGCGACGCGCGCGCGCCTCGATCTGATGGGCTTTGGCGAGACCGACATCTTTGCCCATGCCTGAGGCGTGGGAAGACGCCCCGTCTGAGGCATTTGCCTGCCGTCTGCCGGATTTACGGTTCCCTAGCGCCTCATATGCGAATAGATCCTCTGCCGATGACCGGACCGGGGTGCCCCCTTGCTCACGCCTGACCTGACCGACGCCCTGCAGGCCTTCCTCGCCCGGCACGCGCTGACCCGCGTCGAGCCTGCGATCCTGCAGCCGATCGACCTCTTCCTGGAGCTGTCGGGGGAGGACCTGCGCCGCCGGCTCTTCGTGACGCAGGATGCCGACGGCCGCGATCTCTGCCTGCGTCCCGAATACACGATCCCGGTCTGCCGCGATCATCTCGCCGGGCATGAGGGGCTTGCGCCGGCGTCACTGGGCTATTTCGGCCCGGTGTTCCGGCAGCGATCCGGCGAACCGTCCGAGTTCCAGCAGGCAGGGTTTGAGTTCCTGAACCATGCCGAGCGCGAGGAAACAGACGCCAAGGCGCTCGCCCTGACGCTGGAGGCTGCCAGCCTGCTCGGTCTGGGCGCCCCGCTCGTCGTCATTGGCGACATGGCGATCCTGGCCGAGCTGATGCGCCAGGTCGGCCTGCCGCGCGCGGCGCAGAGGCGGCTCATGCGGGCGCTGGGCGCCGGCCAGCCGCGCGCCGAACTCGAGCGCGCTCTCGATGATGAGTCGCGCCGCACGCAGGATTACTCGGGCGTGCTGGCAGCCCTGGAGGGGCAGGACCGCTCGGCTGCGAAATCCTTCGTCGAGGACATCCTCTCGATTGCCGGCATCTCGCATGTCGGCGGGCGTTCCGCCGGCGAGATCGCCGATCGCTTCCTGCTGAAGGCGACGCGCCGCGAGGATGGCCTGCCGGCGGCATCGCGCGACCTGATCCTGCGCTTCCTCGAGATCAGGGGCGATCCCGACGGCGCGCTTGCATCGATGCGCGCACTGGCGCAGGAGGGCGGGCTCGATCTCGGTGACCTGTTCGACCGCTTCGAGCAGCGCCTGGGCTTCCTGGCCATGCACGAGATCCCGGTCGAGGGGCTGGTCTTTTCAGCCGGGTTCGCCCGCAATCTCGATTATTATACCGGCTTCGTCTTCGAGCTTCATCCCTGCGGGGAGGGGCAGGGCAAGCCGCTGGCCGGCGGTGGCCGCTATGACGGCCTGCTCGCCCATCTGGGTGGCGGGGGCGCTCTCCCGGCCGTCGGGGCATCGCTCTGGCTCGACCGCTTCGCGCGCCTGCGCGATGCCATGGCGTTGCGCTCCCTCGGCAGCCAGCCGGAAAAGTCCGGAGGCGTATCGTGATCATGACCATGGGCACCAGCACGAACGGACGTCTTGCGGTCGGGCCCTCGGGCTTTGCAGCCAGCGCCACCGCTTCGTCGGGTTCACAGGCTCGCGGCGCGGCAGCCGCGCCGCTCGTCATC
>JBIPLL010000382.1:0-3505 GCA_044368425.1 Beijerinckiaceae bacterium | reverse complement strand
CACGAAGACATAGACGGCGTAGCACGCCGTCAGGATCAGGCCGGGGATGATCGCGCCGGTGTAGAAGTCGCCGACGGAACGGCCAAGCACATCGGCGAGCACGATCAGCACTAGCGAGGGCGGGATGATCTGCGCCAGCGTGCCCGATGCCATGATGACGCCGGTCGCCATGCGATAATCGTAGCCGTAGCGCATCATGATCGGCAGCGAGATCAGGCCCATCGAGATGACCGCAGCAGCGACCACACCGGTCGTGGCCGCCATCAGGGCGCCGACGAAGATCACCGCATAGGCAAGTCCGCCCCGGACGGGTCCGAACAATTGCCCCATCGTGTCGAGCAGATCCTCCGCCATGCGCGAGCGTTCGAGGATCAGGCCCATGAAGGTGAAGAAGGGGATGGCGAGCAGCGTCTCGTTCGCCATGATGCCGAAGACGCGCTCGGGCAGGGCTTGCAGAAAGCTCGGCTGGAACAGACCGAACTGTATGCCGACGAAGCCGAAGATGAGGCCGTTGGCCGCCAGCGAAAAGGCGACGGGCAGGCCGAGAAGGAGAAATCCGATCAGAGAGACGAACATGATCGGTGAGAGATAGGTGATGATGAACTCGGTCATGACGGGGTCCACGCGCGCGAGTGCTGGTTCTGGTTCTGGTCAGGCGGACCCGGTCGGGCCGCCAGGCCCGCCAGGCCGCGGCGCGGGAGCGACGGCCTCCTCGTGCGCGATCTCCTGCTTCAGTCGTTCGACTTCAGCGACGGCGTGCGCAGGTGCTTCCTCGTCCTCGAGCTCGCCCCGGATGATGGCGATACGCTTGATCAGCTGCGAGATGCCCTGAAGCGTCAGCAGGAAGAACCCGAGCAGGACCATGAACTTGGCCGGCCATACGATGAGGCCGCCCGCATTCGTCGAGAATTCGCCGGATGTGTAGGACGTGACGAAGAACGGTGTGGAATAATACAGGTGTATCAGAACAAACGGAGCGAAGAACACGATCAGGCCGAAGACCTCGATGCGGTCGCGCGTCGGCTTGCGCAGGCGGCTCGACAACACGTCGACCCGCACATGTTCGTTCGTGCGCATCGTCCAGGCCGCACCCAGCATGAACACGGCACCGAAAAGGTACCATTGCAGTTCGAGCCACGCATTGGACGACAGCGAGAACAGCTTTCGGGTCACGGCATTGCCGGCCGAGATGAGGACCGCGACAAGCACCAGCCAGGCGACCGCCTTTCCAATGCGCTCATTGAGACCGTCGATCACGCGCGTGACGGCCAACAGACCACCCATCATCGAGCTCCCCTGCCCTTTATTGGTTTATGCGGCGAGTTCCCCGAAGCGTTACCGCTTCGAGGAACTCGCCTTCCGGCAATGGCGAGCGGACAGAAGCCGCCCGGCAGGCGTTCTTACGTCCGCGAACGCGCGCGGATCATGTAGCTGTCGAAGGAGAAGTCAGCGATCTGGTTGTAGAGATAGAAGTCGTTCCGGAAAGCGACCGCCGCATCGTAGATCTTCTTGAAGTCGGCGTTACGACCGCTGATCTCGGCATAGAGATCCTGCGAAGCCTTGAAGGCCGCATCGAGGACGTCGGTCGGGAACGGACGAAGCTGCGTGCCAGCCGCGACCAGCCGCTTCAGGGCCGGCGGATTGCGCGCGTCATACTTCGCCGTCATTTCCGTGTTGGCGAAGGCCGATGCTCCACGCAGGATCGCCTGATAGTGCTTCGGAAGCTCATTCCACTTGGCCGTGTTGACGCAAGTGTGCAGCACGGCGCCGCCTTCCCACCAACCCGGATAGTAATAGAAGCGCGCGACCTTGTTGAAGCCGAGCTTCTCGTCGTCATAGGCGCCGACCCACTCGGCCGCGTCGATCGTGCCGCGCTCCAGCGCCGGATAGATGTCGCCACCGGCAATCTGCTGCGGAACGACACCGAGCCGCGCAATGACCGCACCGCCCGAGCCGCCGATGCGCATCTTGACACCCTTGAGATCCTCAAGCGAGCGGATCTCCTTGCGCCACCAGCCACCCATCTGGGTGCCGGTATTGCCGCCTTCGAAGGCGATGATATTGTGCTTGCCGAGGAACTCGTTGAGCAGCTTCTCGCCGCCGCCATCGAGCATCCAGGCATCCTGCGCGCGCTTCGACATCAGGAACGGAACGGCCGTGGCGAGCCCGAATGCCGGATCCTTGCCGAAATTGTAGTAGATGGCGGTATTGGCCATCTCGACGGTCCCGGTCGACACGGCGTCAACCGATTGCAGGCCACCAACGATCTCGCCGGCACCGAAGACCTGGATCTCGAAGCGACCGTCGGTCATCTCGCGGACATATTTCGCGATCGTCTCTGACGAGCCATAGATCGTGTCGAGCGACTTGGGAAAGCCTGAGGTCAGCCGCCACTTGAACGAGGGCTGGGACTGGGCAATGGCCGGTGCCGCGATGACGGTGCCGGCCGCACCGACGGCGCTGGCCTGCAGGAATTGACGACGCTTCATGTGGTTCCTCCCGAAAGGTCGGGGCCCGGACAGCGCGTTCCCATGTTTGCACGCCCACGCCCCATGTCGGATGCATCTATGCAGCCATTCGCCAGTGTCAATCCAGCCATGCAAATTAATATTGAAAAGGCCGGCGATTGTACGGTGCAGCGAGACGACACGACATCGTTTCAACACAACGGAGGAGTATGTTGCTCCAATAATACATACCAGACTCGTGATTAGATCCGCCCCCCGCACAACGAAAGCGCGCGGCATTCCTGCCGGGCTTGGCCGGGTTTCCGGTGCCGGCAACCCGTGGCGTCCCGCCATCATTCCGGCGTTACGATCCCGTCTGGCGGCCACGGCGCCGTGGCCGCTATCGGCGGAAGCACAGGATAGATGGCGGCCATGTCCTGCGATCTCGTCAATCGCGCCCTTCGTGGACCTTGAAGCGGCCCTTGAAGCAGCCCTTGCCGTTGATCGCAGGACATGGCCGCCAGGATGCCCGCCGACATCGAACGCATGACGGGCGCGGCCGCCGGCATTCACGCTTGCGTGGGAGGCACGCATGCCCCCTTGAAACGCGCAGGCGCATTCCCAGGTCCGTCTTCATGCAGATGCTCAGCCGCACCTGGAGCGCTCCCTTGACAATCCCCGCCGTGACGTTCGCCTTGACCCTCATGGCAATCCTGCCGTCTGGAGCGATGGCGCAGAGCGCGCCGGATGCCCAGCGCGGCGACCGTGCCTCGCTTTCCGCCTGCCTGCGCGAAAACGCCGCCAGTCCGGCAGCCTGCATCGGATCGCTCGCATTTGCATGCCTGCGCAGTCAGGAAGGAGCGGCTCCCGGCCGCGATGTCGGCTGCATGCGCCGCGAGGAAGCAGCGTGGCGCGAACGGCTGGACGCAAGCTTACAGACCCTCGGGCGTTCGCTCGACGCCGGGCGGCGCGCCCGCCTGGCAGCCTTCCAGCGCAGCTTCGAGAGCTACACAGCCGAGAAATGCGCATTGATGGCTGATCTCTCGCCTCCGGCTCGC
>JBIPLL010000380.1:0-3509 GCA_044368425.1 Beijerinckiaceae bacterium | reverse complement strand
TGCTGCGCCGCAAGCCGGGCCGACGCACCTTCGAGCGATTCCCGCAGCGCATAGAGTTCGAGGACCTGCTGCTTGTCCAGCTCGGCGACGGCAAATCCGCGCGTCGGATTGAGCGCCAGAAGGCCCTCGGATATCAGCCGGTTCATCGCCTCACGTACCGGCGTGCGGCTGACATTCAGCATCTCGGCGATTTCGGCCTCGCGCAGTCGCTGGCCCGGCACGATGGTGCGGTTGCGAATATATTCCTTCAGCCTGCCATAGACGAATTGCGAGCGGGAGAGCGCCGAATCCTGAATGTCGCGGCTGGTCTCGTTCATGACGCTCGCTCGGGCCGTGCTGCCTGGTGCGATGCTCCGTGAAACGGGCCTCGCTCTTGATATGCAAGTCGGGATCCGGGCCCCGGTCGCAACGTCATTGGCCTTTATCCCCTTTGAGCAGGGGGCGCAACGTGGCCACAAGGTCATCCACGCCGTCGATCGACATCAGCGTTTCGACCAGCAACGGCCCGCGATGCGCTCCGATGACCGGCACGACAAGGTCGATCGCCTTGGTGACGACTTCACCGCGGCTCATCGGGTCATCGGGTGTGCCGCGCACCGCGCGCGTCCGATGGAAGAGCTCGCGCCCGTCCCGCGTGCGCACTGCCAGGATCACCTGTCGCGGCGGCACAGCCGTCGTCAGCTCGGGATTGGCCACAAGCGTCGTGCACGCCCGCAGCCGTAGGATGCGTTCGTCCGACATCCGCTCCGGGTCGTGGGAATTGGCGAAGGTCAGGCCGCCATCGACCAGCGTCAGCCCGACGAGATGCTGCACGTTGATGTTGGGCATGCCGCGATTGTCGACGAGCCGGCAGCGATCGTCGGGCAGTTCGATGCGGATCGTCTCCACATCGTCGGCCCGGAGGCCGTCGCGTGACATCAGCAGCGTCACGGCGTCGATGGCGCCCTGGACGGGCGAACCGACGCACCATTTCTTGATGGTCGCGCGCCGCAGTTCGTAGCGCTCGCCCAGCTCCGCCGAGAGCTCGTCCGGTCGCGGGTCCTGCGAGAAGGCGCTGAAGAAGTCGTTGTCGCCGGAAAAGGAATCCGGCACCGCCGAAAAACCGTGCGCGACCATCAGCGCGGCAGCGACGCCGTTGCGCGCAGGCATGCCGCCGAAATCGAAGGCCTTTTCCACATGCTCATGGTCGCGCGACCAGCACTGGATGCCCGATGCCTGCTGCGCCGCATAGGAAAGGCAGAAGCGCACCCGCGTCGTGTCGAAGCGCAGGAGGGCCGCCGCAGCGGCCGCAGCACCGAAAAGGGCGCCGACGCTGTGCGTCGAATGTCCCCCCGCATAGAGCTTGCGCGGTCCCATCGACAGGTTGAACCGCACGCCGATGTCATAGCCAAGCGCAACCGCACGCAGCAGGTCCTGCCCGCTCGCGCCGGCATATTCGGCGATGGCGAGCGCAGCCGGCACGATGGCGCAGCCGGGATGGAAGCGGCCCACGAGATGGGAATCGTCGGTCTCGTCGGCATGACCCATCATTCCATTGGCGAGCGCCGCATCCGCCGGGCTCGTCAGGAAGCCGGCGCCGATGACGGTGCAGAGCGGAGCGCCGGCCATGGCGCGCGCATAGCCCGTGGCGAGTTCGCCCGCCTTCAGATGCGCACCCGACAGCATGGCTGCCACGGTATCGGTCACGTGGTGACGGGCCTTCTCCGCCACGTCCTCCGGCAGGGGCCGGTCGAGGGTTCCGGCAATACAGGCGGCAAGCCGGGCCGTGTTGTCGCTGACGTGATCATCAGGCAGGCGGGAGGATTGCAGAGCGGCGGGCGAGGGGGCGTTCATTGCGGGACACTCGAAATCGTGCACACGGCCCGGTCGGGCAGATCGGCTGCCGCGCATGGGCGCGGCAGCCGGTTGCGAGGCGATCAGCGGATGACCTTGACGCCCGCGCCCTTGAGGATCTCGCGCAGGTCGTTGGTATAGCTCGCGAGGAACTTGCCGAGATCGGCAGGGGCCGAATAGGCGTTCTCGAGCTGCGTGGACTTCAGGTAGTCCTGATAGGCCGGCGACTGCGACCAGCGCTTCACGAGGTTCGAGTAATAGGCCACGGCAGCCGGGGGCATGTCCGGGGGACCGACGAGGCCGCGCGCCTGCGGCACGTTCGGCACGTCGAAGCCTGCTTCCTTCAGCGACGGCACGTCCGGATAGGCATCGAGCTTCTTGTCGGAGATCTGCGCGAGCGCCCGCAGGCGGCCCGAGCGGATGAGCTCGCCGGCTTCGATGGGCTCGATCATCATCATGTCGACATGGCCGCCGAGCAGGGCCGAGACGCGCTCGCCGCCGCCGGGGAAGGACACGAAGGCCCAGTTGGCCTTGGTGTGGTTCATGAGCACGTTGCGTGTCACGGCATCGCGCGCCGTCACCGAGCCGCCCGACTGCTTGAGCTGGCCCGGTTTGGCCTTCGCAGCCTCGATGAAGTCCTTCATCGTCTTGAAGGGCGAATCCGCCTTCACCACGATCAGGGCCGGTTCCACCACCATGCCGGCGATGGGCGCGAGCTTGTCGAGTGTCGACGGAGCGGCTTCCTGCACGAGGCTGTCCGTGACCCACACGCTCGAATAGATCGCGATCGTGTGGCTGTCGCCGGTCTTCTCGCGCATGTAGTTCATGGCTGCGGTCGAGCCGCCGCCGGGCTTGTTGACCACGACGAAGTTGATGCCGTCGGTCAGGTTGTCCTTGCGGATGGCGGTGAGCACCGCACGCGCGAAGGCGTCATTGCCGCCGCCGGGGCCCGTATGGACCACGATCTCGACCGGGCGGGTCGGCTTGAAGTCTTGAGCCTGGACCGGCGTGCCGGCGAGCGCGAGGCCGGCGAGGGCAACACCGGTCATGGCTCCGAAAAATGCATGCTTCATGGGAAGTCCTCCTTGTGGCGGATGATCTGGCCCGCTGGCGCGGGTCTTCAGGATGTGGCCGGCGTGGCGCGCGCACGACGCCGGCGGAGAAGGGGCGAGAGCAGGATCAGGGCTGCGATCACGAGGATCACCGCCGAGATCGGGCGAGAGACGAGGATCGTGGGATCGCCCATCGACATGGAAAGCGACTGCCTGACCGCACGTTCCAGCGGATCGCCGAGTACGAAGCCCAGCACCAGCGGCGCGATGGGGAAGTCGAGCTTGACCATCACGAAGCCGAGCAGGCCGAAGGCCGCCAGCGTCGCGATGTCGAACAGGCTTCCCGAGACGCTGTAGGCACCGACGATCGAGATGCCCAGGACGCCGGGAAACAGCAGCCAGACCGGCACGCGCAGGATCTGCGCGAAGAGCGGCACCATGGGCAGGTTCATCAGGAACAGCACCACATTGCCGATATACATGCTGGCGATCAGCCCCCAGAACAGGTCGGGCGAGTCCGTGATGAGCAGCGGGCCGGGCCGGTAGCCCCACATGATCAGGGCCGAGAGCAGGATCGCGGTCGAGCCGCCCGCCGGGATGCCGAAGGTGAGGAGCGGCAGCATC
>JBIPLL010000714.1:0-2800 GCA_044368425.1 Beijerinckiaceae bacterium | reverse complement strand
TGGTTCATGTTGCTGAGCGCGTCGATCAGGTAGGTGACGTTGAAACCGATCTCGATGCTGTCTCCGGAATAGTCGATATCGAGTTCGTCCACTGCCTCTTCCTGCTCGGCATTGTTCGATGCCACGCGCAAGGTGCCGGGTTCGATGTTGAGTCGCACACCCTTGAACTTGTCGCTGGTCAGGATGGCTGTGCGCTGCAGCGTGGCCAGCAAGGGCACACGGCCCAGCGTGATGCGGTTCTTGTGGTTCTTGGGAATCACGCGGTTGTAGTCGGGGAACTTGCCTTCCACGAGCTTGGTCACGA
The DNA here is from genome assembly GCA_044368425.1 of Beijerinckiaceae bacterium. Classification (GTDB taxonomy): domain Bacteria; phylum Pseudomonadota; class Alphaproteobacteria; order Rhizobiales; family Beijerinckiaceae; genus JBIPLL01. Next base: position 2,496 of record JBIPLL010000714.1, on the reverse strand, counting down.
ACTCCATTCCCTCGAAGGCGAACTTGGCCTGGTTGTTGGCAAACTGCATCTCTATCGCGCCATCTGCATCGCTGAGCAGGCGCTGCATCTCGATCACCGTCTTGCGCGGCAGGATGACTTCCTGGCGCGGCACCTCGACATCGAGCATTGCAGAGGCATAGGCCAGGCGGTGACCATCGGTGGCCACCAGGCTCAGCTGTTTGCCCTCGGCCACGAACAGGATGCCGTTGAGGTAGTAGCGGATGTCATGCACCGCCATCGCAAACGACACCTGGTTCAACAGGTCCTTGAGCGTCTTCTGGGGCACGCTGAAGGAAGGACCGAAACCAGGGGACTCCTGCACCACCGGAAAATCCTCGGCCGGCATGGTCTGCATCGTGAACCTGCTCTTGCCTCCTTTGAGGATGAGCTTGTTCTGGCTCGATTCGAGCACCACGGCCTGATCCGCCGGCATGGTGCGCAAGATGTCGATCAGCTTGCGCGCACCGACGGTGGTCGTGAAGTTGCCGGCATCACCCTCCAGCTCGGCCGTGGTGCGGATCTGGATTTCCAGGTCGCTGGTGGTGACCTGCAACGCGCCGCCAGTCTTGCGGATCAGCACATTGGCAAGGATGGGCAGCGTGTGCCGACGTTCCACGATACCTGCCACCGACTGAAGAATCGACAGTATTCTGGCCTGCGTTGTTTTCATGACGATCATGTCAACCTCTTCTTTAATTTCTCTAATTTAGATTGGTAGTAGTAGGTAAGGGGCACTGTTTGCTGTGGACAGCAGCATTTTCCCCTTTTTTATCAAGCACTTGTCGTGTGTTGAACGGTGTGTGCAGGTACGCATCCGCGGTGTCTGCCGAAAGTGGACAAGTCTGCCAGACAGGCTGCCCCTGTGGACAAGTGCTCATTTGTGCAATTTCTATCCCCAGGCTTTTGCAGAATTTGCGGGAAGGAAGCGTGTGCATGCGGATGCATCAACCTTTCAGCGTCTGTTCCAGCACATGCAACTGCTGGTTGAGTTCTGTCAGTTGCTGGCGTTCACCGCCGATCTTGCGTACCGCATGCAACACGGTGGTGTGGTCGCGACCACCAAACAGCTCGCCGATCTCCGGCAGGCTTTTCTGGGTGAGTTCCTTGGCCAGGTACATGGCGATCTGCCGGGGTCGGGCAATGCTGGCCGGCCGTTTCTTGGAATACATGTCGGCAATCTTGATCTTGTAATAATCGGCAACAGTTTTCTGGATGTTCTCCACGGAAATCTGCCGGTTCTGGATGGACAGCAGGTCGCGCAGCGCTTCACGGGCCAGCTGGATGGAAATTTCTTTCTGGTTGAAGCGCGAGTAGGCCAGAATCTTTCGCAGCGCGCCCTCTAGCTCACGTACGTTGGAGCGCACGTTCTTTGCGACAAAGAAAGCGACTTCTTCCGGCATCTCGCTGTCTTCCGCCCTGGCCTTGTTGATCAGGATGGCCACACGCATTTCCAGTTCGGGTGGTTCGATCGCGACGGTGAGACCCGAATCGAAACGCGATACCAGCCGTTCATGGATATCTGCGAGTCCCTTGGGATAGGTGTCGCTGGTCATCACGATATGTGATTTCTTGGCCAGCAGGGCTTCAAAGGCATTGAAGAACTCTTCCTGCGTCCGTTCCTTGTTGGCAAAGAACTGCACGTCGTCGATAAGTAGCAGGTCTAGCGAATGGTAATGGTCCTTGAATTCGTCGAAAGTCTTGCGCTGATAGGCCTTAACCACATCCGACACGAATTGTTCCGCATGGATGTACAAAACTCTGGCCAGCGGCTTGTTGGCCAGCAAACGGTTGCCAACAGCATGCATCAGATGGGTTTTGCCCAGACCGACACCCCCATAGATGAACAGGGGGTTGTACAGATGCCCTGGCATGTCCGAGACATGCATTGCCGCAGCGCGGGCCATGCGGTTGGCGGAACCCTCCACCAGCGTGTCGAAGGTCAGCGCGGAATTGAGCCGGTTGCGCTGGCCTTGCAGAACCTTTTCCTCGACCAGCTCGGGCGGCTCTTCGATCGGTGGTCTTTCTCGACCATTGACAAACAAAGCCAACTTGGTCGTGGATTCCCTGGGAGCAAGTGCTAACTCAAGCGTGACAGCCTGGCCATAGATCTTTTCCAGCATGGTGGCAATCCGGGTGCTGTACTGGGCCCGGATCCAGTCCAGTTTGAACCGGTTGCCAACGAAGATGGTGACTTTCGAGAAGTCGTCGGAGACATTGGCCGACAGGGGCTTGATCCAGGTGTTGAACTGCTGTTCCGGCATTTCCTGGGCCAGTTGTTCGATGCAGGTCTGCCACAGGCTGTCACCTGCTCCAAAGGCCGTACCGTCGACGCGAATGCTTTGTGGTCCCTCGGCCATCATGTCTTTCTGATTCTGTGGATAGTTGTTCTTCGCGCGACGGGAAATTGTACGTTATCAAGAATTTATCCACAATCGTTCCCTGTGCCCCGGCGGCGGCAATGGAAGTTCCTGTGAT
>JBIPLL010000666.1:0-3530 GCA_044368425.1 Beijerinckiaceae bacterium | reverse complement strand
GGCTCAATGATTCATTTAAATAGAATCCCTCGGCCTCATTCACGTGTTGTATAGGAACCCCTTTTTTGGCTTGCATGTATGGTATTTGACTATTAAACGCATGTGCTGTTTCATGCACAGTGGTTGAAACAGAGCTCAAGAAACTGGGAAGATCCTTCAAATTGCAAAATTCCAAATGATGAACAGAGGACGACCTCGAACTGCCGCCGTATGAAATAGAACTGCCGTTGAGTCGGAATCCGTTAACGATTTCATACGAGCTTTTGGAATAGGTGGCCAATTGGGCCATGACCCAATCATTGGTAAGTTGAGCAAAATAAAAGGAAGGAGCAACAATAACAAGCGCCACGCAGAGGCCGAAACGGTTCATGGTTTGTCAATTTAGGGTTAGGTAGGGTGGGCTTATGGTGTTCGAAACGGGACGTCGATTTTTGGTTACGGTATAGCCTAGAATACTGCTATTCTTACTTAAAATAACTGCAGTAATTCAGGCTTCTTCTATTTTTAATTATCTTATTTGCGAAATACAAATTTAATCACGAGTTTTGAGTAAATTTTTCTTCTGGATATAACATGCTCGGTAAAATAATCCTCAATTATGAAATCAAGTTGTTAATCGGCGAAGGAGGAATGGGGGCTGTGTATTTTGCCCAGCATGTGCATGTTAACCGAAAAGTGGCAATCAAAGCGTTATTGCCTCAATTCTTAAAAAACCAAGAAATCCGTACCCGTTTTAAAAATGAAGCTTCGATGATGGCTCATTTAAAACATCCAAACATCGTCTCGATGTTGGATTATCATGAAGATGAGAGCGGAATGTATCTGATCATGGAATTGGTGGAAGGAAAGGGCCTAGACGATTACATTAGTCAGGAAACAGGGCCGATGCCCGAGGATAAAGCGATTCCGATCATTCGGCAAATACTGGAGGCATTTAGCTATGCCCATTCACAAAAAGTGGTTCACCGTGATATCAAGCCTGGAAACATACTAATCACTTCCACGGGAAATGTTAAGATATTAGATTTCGGTATAGCTCGCATTATTGGTGATGGAGTTCAAAACCTAACCAAGACAGGCACCCAAATGGGAACCGTTTTTTACATGTCACCTGAGCAAGTACAGGGTAAAAGGGTCGATCATTTATCGGATATTTATTCACTGGGGGTAACGTTTTATCAAATGTTTACGGGCTTAAATCCCTACAGGAGTTTAACAACGGAATTTGAGGTGTATTCGAAAATTGTGAATGAGCCCTTACCCAATCCCCAAGAAATCTACCCCGGTGTTCCAGACTATATGGTTGGAATTTTAGATAAGGCATTAAAAAAAGACACTGCTGAGCGTTTTCAGAGCTGTGAGGAGTTTTTGAAAGCCATTAATTCACAAGGAAAAGGGTTGAGTGTTCCCCCTGTCAACCCTCCCCCGGTATTACGGAAGAGCCTCTCCAAAAACAATGCACCGAAAATTGTGATTGGGATAATCCTTTTTCTTCTTTTCTTGGCTGGGCTTTCATACTGCAATAACCGAGATAGGGACGGTGATGGGGTGAAAGATTCAAAAGATGAATGCCCAGAGTTAATGGGCGAAAAAGCATGTAATGGCTGTCCTGATAGCGATAATGATGGCGTTAAAGATACCGAAGATGATTGTCCTAATGAACAAGAAGGTGATAATGGTTTCGATGGTTGTCCGGATAATGACGGAGATGGGATTCATAATTACGATGATGAATGTCCAGATGAAGCTCAAGGTGATAATGGTTTCAACGGTTGCCCGGATTCAGACGGAGACCAAGTTCTGGATAAGAACGATGAATGTCCGAATGACCCCGGTTCTCAAGAAAACTCAGGGTGCCCTTACATTACTCGGTGCCCATCCTGTTCCTCAACTCAATATGCAATGGATTTAAATACATGGAAATCATGCGAAGAGTGCGGTGAACAGTATTATTTGTGCAAACGTCGATACAACGGAGATTATGGAGTTTCAAAAAGTTGGTTCAATGATGGCGAATGCGATTGTGAGAATTGTGAGGATGAAAGTAATTAATTAAAAACACAGAAAGTTATGAATGGATTTAAAAAATGCAAGAACGGACATTTTTACAAAGAGGATATTAAAGATTGCCCCTATTGTCCTGGCGCCCCTACGACCGACACCTCTGCTATTGGAAAAGATCTTGGTAGAACTATGGTTACCTCTGTACAGGAAACTGTACCAACGGATGAAACGGAAGTTTTTGATCAAGGAAAACATGGAATTCCGAAAACAACGATTCAAGGGGGGGGGACAGATCAAGGTACGGTGCCAAACACAACCCCTAAACGTGATTTAGGCAGAACCTTTATTGGAAGTCCTCAGCAAGAAGATAACGATGATAATCCCGGAAAAGTGGCCTCAGCACCCAGAGCCACTCGAAAAATTGTGGGTTGGGTTATTTCATACACGTTGGATGAAATGGGGGTTGATTATAGAATCTATGAAGGACGGAATACCATTGGATGTGATCCAAAAAACACCATTCCGATTACCAAGGATTCAACGATTTCCGGAGAACATGTAATTATTCTTTTTAAGAATGGATCCTTTAAGATAAAGGATAAAATGACAACCAATGGTACATTTCTAAATGGAGAAGAATTAGAGGTGGAAGAAGCGTATGACCTTCATGATGGAGATGAATTACGGTTGGGCAATACCGTATTCAAATTCAAGTCTGCTCTTTAAGCGAGTATTTAAACTTCGTTTCAATTTATTTCACCTAAAACTGCTATGAAAAATTTAATTTTTGCTTTTTTTGTTTCTTCCCTTGCTCAGGTATTAATAGCCCAAAAAAAGGAACTTGATGTTCGCCAAATTAGTACCTCGGAATTTCCCAAAGTAAATGGTAAATTATGGGTTCGAAATCCAGAAGGGATAAAAACAGGTTCAGTTAAGTTTTATGAGGACAACGTTGAACGTGAAATTTCCTTTGGGTTATTCGAGAAATCAGACTCTTTACCCAGAAACAAGAGCGTATTGTTTTTGGTATTGAATTCAAATGAAACGGACTTAGCATGGTATCAAGGAGTAATTAAATCTTCCCTCACAAGCAAGACGGTAAATGCCGGTGATAAATTTGCGGTGGCCAGTTTTACGTGTAAGGAAAACGGAACTTTTATGGTGCCCCAAAAGCCAATTTTTACGGATAACATTAACGCTATCAATGCTGCTTCAATTGCAATTAATACTCACAAGAGAAGTGATTTGTATCGGGGTAAATCCCAAGTTTATTTGGCATTAAACGAAGCTCTTGCGTTTTATGAATCACAGCACATTGAGCTTCCAAGTGGAATAATTATATTGAGCGATGAGAGGAATCTCGACCCAGATTTTGCAGGAGAGACTCCCGTTTTACGTTCGAAAAGACTAGATATTCCCGTATACTCAATATGTTTAGATAAGTATGATAAGAGTTTTGAAGTGGAGGACCTTTGCAAACAAACCTATGGACTTTATTACACTGCTTATGAATCGAATGAGGCATC
>JBIPLL010000379.1:0-3532 GCA_044368425.1 Beijerinckiaceae bacterium | reverse complement strand
CGTCGTCTCGACGATGATGGCGTCGAACTTGCCCCTGCGCTTCATCAGGCCCTCGATGATGCGGATCAGGTCGCCGCGCACCGTGCAGCAGATGCAGCCATTGTTCATCTCGAACACTTCCTCGTCGGCATCCACCACGAGGTCGTTGTCGATGCCGATCTCGCCGAATTCGTTGACGATGACGGCGAAGCGCTGACCGTGCGGCTGCGTCAGGATGCGGTTGAGAAGGGTGGTCTTGCCGGCGCCGAGATAGCCGGTCAGCACCGTCACGGGGATCTTGTCTGCCATGGTCTTTTCCTGGATGGCGGGGCGAAGCCGGATGGTTCGCCCCGAAGCGGTGCTCAGGAGACGAGCGCCGAGGATATGGCCCTTATATTGTGCCGCATCATCTCGATGTAAGTCCCCGCATTGCCGTCGGGGGTCGAAAGCGCATCCGAGTAAAGCCGCCCCCCGATGCGTGCGCCCGTCTCCTTCGCGATCCGCTCGATCAGGCGCTGGTCGGTCACGTTCTCCATGAAGACGGCCGGGATCTTCTGGTTGCGGATCTGGCGGATGATGCGCCCGACATCGCGGGCCGAAGCCTCTGCTTCCGTCGAGACGCCCTGGGGCGCCACGAAATCGACGCGATATGCCGCCTCGAAATAGGCGAAGGCGTCATGCGAGGTGATGACGCGGCGCCGGTCGGCGGGGATGCGGGCGACCGCCTCGCGGATCTCGGCATCCAGCGCATCGAGCCGAACGAGATAGGCGCCCGCATTGGCCTCGTAGACAGCGCGGCCGTCCGGATCGGCGGCGATCAGGGCATCGCGGATGTTTGTGACATAGACCCTGGCATTGCGGACGTCCTGCCAGGCATGGGGGTCGAACACTCCGTGATCATGAGAATGGCCATGCTTGTGGTTGTCCTCCTGCGTCTTCAGCGGCTTGATCGACTTCGTCGCGACGACCACGGGGGCTTTCGTGCCGGACGCCTTGATGAGGCGGTCGATCCAGCCCTCGAATTTCAGGCCATTGACGACGACCAGTTTCGCATCTGCCACGCGCCGGGCATCGACGGGCGTGGGCGAATAGACATGCCCGTCGCCATTGGGGCCGACGAGCGTCGTCAGGGTGACCCGATTGCCGCCGACCTCGCGCACGAAATCGCCGAGGATCGAGAAGGTCGCGACGACCGGCAGCGGCGTGACGGGAGCCGGCACTGCAGGTGCTGGCGTCTGGGCCATGGCGGGGGCGATACCGAGATACAGCGCAGCGGCAATCAGATGGCGGCGACTCAGCATGAAAAGGCTCCCTTCGAATTCACACGTGTTCAGGCTTCGAGATGACGGCGGGGGCGCAGCGAGGATACGAATCCCCCCGACGGGCCCAGAACGAGCGAGGCGAGGTAGATCAGGCCCGCGACGAGGATGATGGTCGGGCCGGCAGGCAAGGCCACGTGATAGGACAGGATCAGGCCCGTGGCCCCCGACACCATGCCGATGAAGGTCGCCAGCAGGATCAGCCGCGTGATGTCGGCCGTCCAGAGACGTGCGCTTGCGGCTGGAACCATCATGAGCCCCACGGCCATGAGCGTGCCCAATGCGTGGAAGGCGCCCACAAGATTGAGCACGACGAGAGCGAGGAAGAACATGTGCGCGAGCGCGCCGGCGCGCGGTGCGACCGAGCGCAGGAAGCCCGGATCGACGCATTCGAGCACGAGGCCGCGATAGATCAGCGCCAGTGCGACGAGCGTGACGCTGGTGACGCTCCCGATCAGGATCAGCGCCGCGTCGTCCAGCGCGAGGACCGTCCCGAACAGAACGTGCAGCAGGTCAACATTGGAGCCGCGCAGCGAAACGATGCAGACGCCCAAAGCCAGCGAGAGCAGATAGAATGCGGCCAGCGAGGCATCCTCGCGCAGGGACGTGACGCGCGCCACGAAGCCTGCGAGAAAGGCCACGAGAAGCCCAGCGACCAGCCCGCCGAAGGTCATGGCCGGCAACGAGAGGCCTGCCACCAGATATCCAAGCGCAGCGCCTGGCAGGATGGCATGGGCCATGGCATCGCCGGTGAGGCTCAGGCGCCGCAGCATGAGGAAAACGCCCATCGGGCCGGCGCCCAGAGCAAGCGCCAGCGTGCCGACCAGCGCGCGACGCATGAAGTCGAACTCGACGAAGGGGGCGATCAGCGCGTCATACATGCCTTTGGCCAACCATATGGCGCTCCTGTCGCTTCCCGGCTGACTTGCAGCACGTCTCCGGCGCTTCCGCTTCCGTCACAGGTCGGGGCGATGGATGCGCCTCAGGCGGCGTCGCGTTCGCAGGGCGCGGCGTGGGGATCTGACGCCTCGATCATGCGGCGGGCCCTGAGCATGTTTGCCGGTCCCAGCGTCTCGTCGGTCCGGCCCCAGGCCACGACCTCGCGGGCGAGGAGCAGCGTCTCAGGGAAGACCTCGCGCACGACATCGAGGTCGTGCAGAACGGCGACGATGGTGCGCTCCTCCGCGTGCCAGCGGCGCACGAGATCGAGCAGGTCGCGCGTGGTGCGCGCGTCAATGGCGGTGAACGGCTCGTCGAGCAGGATCAGTCCTGCATCCTGCAGCAGCAGGCGCGCAAACAAGACGCGCTGCATCTGTCCGCCGGACAGGGTGCCGATGGGGCGGCGCTCGAAGCCGGTGAGGCCGACGCTTGCCAGCGCCTCGTCGATGCGCGCGCGGTCCTTGCGGCCGATGCCGCCGAACAGGCCGGACCGGTCCCAGAGGCCCGTGGCGACGAGATCATAGACGTGAATCGGAAAGGAGCGGTCGATGTCGGCGGCCTGCGGAAGGTAGGCCATGCGCTGGGCCTTCGGCCCTCGCGTGATGCGTCCCGAGAAAGGCCGCAAGGCGCCCGCCACGCCCTTGAGCAGGGTCGACTTGCCGGCGCCGTTGGGGCCGACGACCGCCATCAGGCTGCCGGCCTCAACCTTGCCGCTCAGATGATGCACGGCAGGGTGACGGCCATAGCCCAGCGTCACGTCATGGAACTGCAGCGCTGCCTGCCTCACGCCCGTCTCCCGTTTCATGTCCGTCACGCCAGAGTCCACCAGATGGCGAGCCACATGACGGCCAGCACCGCGCATGCCACGACCAGGCGCTGCCTGGCCGAGAGGCGAAGCACCGACCATGCCGGATCGACAGCCAGGGCATGGCTGCGTTGCGCGGTCGCCCGTCCGTCATCACTGTCGTGGTGGTGGTGCTCGCCCATGTCCGTCCTGCGACTGGAAGACCCGCGCCTGTCGGCGCAAGCCATCACGTACCGTATAATATACGTTCACGGATCTGGCGAGTCCCTGCGTTGCGTTGTTCGCCAAAAAATCCGGGTCAGAACGGGTGATACTGGTACAGCCAGGTCTCCGTCAGAACCTTGTCGTTCAGCCGCAGGAAGCAGCGCATCTCCACCGGATCGTTGCCTGCGGCAGTGAGGTCGAACTGCGCACGCCAGTGGCCGGCCACGTCATTGGGCACGGCCTCGGTGAAGACATAGGAGAAACTGCCGCGCGAGGCCCAGAGCAC
>JBIPLL010000378.1:0-3533 GCA_044368425.1 Beijerinckiaceae bacterium | reverse complement strand
GACGCGCTCGTCGAGGCCTGCTTCTCGAGCGAGGACTACCGCGAGGGCCGCGCAGCCTTCGCCGAGAAGCGTGAACCCGTTTTTCGCGGGCGCTGATCACGAGGCCCTGCCATCTCAAGAGAAGCGCCCGTTCAAGAGAAAAGCCCATGGCCAACCATCTGTTCGATCTGATCCACGGTCGCTGTCCCGACCCTGAACGCCTGCTTGTCGAAACGTCGGCGGGCCAGCGTTTCACCTATGGGCAGACCTATGAGCGGGCAGCCCGCTATGCTGCGCTGCTCGCTGGGATGGGGTTGGTTCCCGGCGACCGGATCTGCATCCAGGTCGAGAAGTCCGTCGAGGCCATCGCGCTGAAGCTCGGCGCGGTGCATGCCGGCGTGATCTTCGTTCCCCTGAACACGGCCTATACGCCCGCCGAGATCGCCTATTTCGTCGGCGATGCCGAGCCGGGGCTCGTCGTCTGCGATCCCTCCCGCCGCGAGGCTCTGGCCGGTACGGCGGCCGGGGTCGGTGCGCGCATCGAGACGCTCGACGCGTCAGGACGCGGCTCGCTCCCGGCCCTGGCCGATGCGACCGCGCCGGCCACGCGCGCCGCCGATCGCGGACCCGACGACATCGCCGCCATTCTCTACACGTCGGGCACGACGGGCCGTTCGAAGGGCGCGATGCTGAGCCACGACAACCTCGCCTCGAATGCGCTCACGCTGGTCGATCTGTGGCGGTTCAAGGCCGACGACGTGCTCCTGCACGCCCTGCCGATCTATCATACCCATGGGCTCTTCGTGGCGACGAACGTGGTGCTGCTCGCCGGCGCATCCATGCTCTTCCTGCCGAAGCTCGACGCCGACGAGATCATGCGCCTGATGCCGCGCGCCACCTCGATGATGGGCGTGCCGACATTCTACACCCGCCTGCTCCAGCATCCCGGCCTCACGCGCGAGGCGACACGGCACATGCGGCTCTTCGTCTCCGGGTCGGCCCCGCTGCTCGCCGAGACGCACCGCGACTGGAGCGCGCGCACAGGCCATGCGATCCTCGAGCGCTATGGCATGACCGAAACCAACATGAACACCTCGAACCCCTATGACGGGGACCGGGTGCCGGGAACTGTCGGCTTTCCCCTGCCGGACGTGGCGCTGCGCATCGTCGATCCGGAGACCGGTGCGGCCCTGCCTGCCGGTGAAATCGGCATGATCGAGGTGAAGGGCCCCAACGTCTTCAAGGGCTATTGGAGGATGCCCGAAAAGACGGCGGCCGAATTCCGCGCGGACGGGTTCTTCATCACCGGCGACCTCGGCCGGATCGACGAGCGCGGCTATGTCCACATTGTCGGGCGCGGCAAGGATCTGATCATCACGGGCGGCTTCAACGTCTATCCCAAGGAGATCGAGACCGAGATCGACGAGATCCCCGGCGTGGTCGAAAGCGCCGTGATCGGCGTGCCACATCCCGATTTCGGCGAGGGCGTTGTCGCGGTCGTTGTCGCGGACAAGGGTGCGAAACTCGACGAGACCGCCATCGTCTCGGCGCTGTCAGGCAAGCTTGCGAAGTTCAAGCAGCCCAAGCGCGTCTTCATCGTGCCCGAACTGCCGCGCAACACGATGGGCAAGGTGCAGAAGAATGTGCTGCGCGACACCCACAAGGCGCTGTTCGGAGGCTGATCAGGAGAGCCCCGGCGATTGGGTTGCGCTTCGCCGGGCCAGCGCCACATAGACCGCCAGCACGACGGCGGTGATCAGCACATGCGCGAGGATCATCACCTTCGAGCCTTCCGGCAATCCGTTGGCCGATGCGACCAGCAACGCGATCCCCGGATTGCGCAGGCTGCAGACAATGACGGCCGTCATGCGGCGCGCCGGATCGGGGCCGCATGAGACATGGGCCAGACCGATCCCCGCGAGCGTGAGTGCCAGCGACGCTCCCAGCGCCGGCAGCGGAATGGCAAGCAGCGGCTGCCAGACATGGCCGAGGATGAGCAGCGCGACCAACGCAAGCACGAGGCCGCTCAGCCGCAGCATCGGACCGGCGATGCGCCGCGCGAGATCGGGCAGGAACCAGGCGAGCAGCGCCCCGCAGGCGAGCGGCAGGATCTGCGCCACGAAGACCTGCCGGGCCAGCAGCGCCAGCGATATGCCGGCCTCCCGACCGTAGAAGGCCCCCAGAACCATGATCCAGGCGGGGACTGCGACGATGGCGAGCAGTGCCAAGGCGATCTGGAGGACGAGCGCAAAGTCCGCATCGCCCCCCGAATCGCGGGAACGGCGCAACGCCAGCGGCGCGCCGGGGCTGATGCCCATCAGCAGGAGACCCACCAGCGCCCCGGCCTGTAGCCCGAAGGCTTCCGCGAGGCACCACGCCAGCGACGGAACCACGATGAGCGCGACAACGAGCGCGATGACGATCGGTGTCGCCTCGATCCGCGCCCGGCGTCCGGCGATCGGCCCTGCGCCGGCGCCCAGCGCCGCCATGGCGAGCAGGACGCTGATCAGCGCAGCCGCTCCCAGCGCATCGAGCGGAAACAGGGACAGGATCGTGTTCATCGGATCGTACCAGTTCGGGTCGCCATCGCCCCGTTGGCTGGCCGGCAGGCATCTGCGGGACCGGTCAGCGGGCTGGCTCGATCAGGTGGCACGGGACGTGGTCGCGTGCAATGCCGCGCCAATGCAACCTCTGTTGTGAGCTCCTCCCGCATCCCTGGACCTTCGGTGGTTGACCCTGCCTGTGACGGAGGCGATCAATAGGCCGATGCAAGCTTGGCCGGGTCGGGCGAAATCGGCCGGGTCGGATCGATGCGGGCGGGCGCGCTTCGACGGGCGCTGGCCGGAAATCGCGGGTCACCATGGTCTTTCGCATCTTTCCGGGCATGCGCCCGGCCTTGTCGCTTGCAGGAGCGTTTGCAGGAGCGTTTGCGGTCGGCTCGGCAATGCTGCCCGTCGCCGCCCGTGCCGCGGAGGTCGTCGTCGTCACCTCCTTTCCAAGTTCGTTCTACGAGCCGTTTCGCCGTGCCTTCGAGGCGCGCGAGCCTGGCATCCGGCTCAGGATGCTGAACCGGAAGACGACGGCTGCCATCTCCATGGTCGGAGACGGCCGCTTCGACGCTGCAGACGTGTTCTGGGCCTCGGCGCCCGACGCGTTCGAGGTTCTCGCCGCTCGCGACAAGCTCGCGCCGCTGGAACGCCCCGTCGCGCTCGCGCGACCCGATGTCGGCGGCTTTCCGGTCGATGATCCGGGCGGCCTGTTTCGCGGCTTCACCATCTCGGGATATGGCATTACCTGGAACCGGGCACTGCTCGGCCAGGCAGGGCTGCAACCGCCATCATCCATCGCCGAACTGGTCGATCCCCGATATCGCGGCATGGTCGCCATGTCCGCCCCCTCGCGTTCCGGGACAACCCATCTGATGGTGGAGACGGTCCTCCAGCGTCAGGGCTGGAGAGCGGGCTGGGAAACCTGGCTCGGCATCGCCGGCAATCTCGCGACCGTGACCGCGCGCAGTTTCGGCGTCTCCTCGGGCGTTGTCGGTGGCCGCTTCG
>JBIPLL010000578.1:0-3535 GCA_044368425.1 Beijerinckiaceae bacterium | reverse complement strand
AGAACCAGCGCAGCTCGCGCATGGCGGAGAGGAGGCAGCGATTGGAGAGGGAGGCGCTGTCGAGGTCGGGGCACTGGCTTTCGGCAAAGAGTCCGCCGAGGGCGGGCAGGGCGAGACGGGGCTGGCCGGTGGCGAGGGATTTGAACACGATGCGGAGGCTGAGCCAGAGGTCGCCATGGGGGTCGTGGGCGGCCTGGCGGAGGGCGCGGGATCTCAGGCGGCGGAGGCTGTAGCCGGTGGCGTAGGCAGCGCGGGTGGCAGCGGTGGAGTCGGGGGTATGGAGGAGGTCGCGCTCCTCGGTGCAGAAGAGGAAGAGGCAGCGGTAGATGAGGCGGAAGAACTGCTGGAAGTAGGCGTCGAGCGTGAGGGTGCCGTCATGGAGGCGCTGGCGGAGGGCGTCGTTGTCCGGGTGGGTGAGGTAGCCGTTAGCAAGGATGAGGATGGCCTCCTGAACGCCATCGCGGAGGCCGTCGCGGACGCGGAGACCCTGAGCGTGGCCTTCGGTTTTCCATTTCTCCCAGATGCAGGTGTCTGATGACGGCTGGAAGCCGTCACTCCTTGACGCGTGGAGAATGCGCCAGAGGGCGGCGAAGTCGGCGTAGCGGTGCTGGTCGTCGCGGAGGATGGTTTCAAGGTCGAACTCGAGGAAGTTGGGCCTCGTGAGGGTGTCGGCATCACGCAATAGGCGGAGGGTCCTGCCGTTGGTGACGATGGCCCAGAGGCTGTCGCGGGAGGCATTAAGGAACTCCTGGGCGAGCTGGTGGGCGGACTTGCGCCGGGTGCCAGAACCAAGGATGGCGAAGCGGGGATCGGGGTCATCAAGGCCGAGGCTGTGCGGGGCGATGATGACGGGGAGGCGTCCGCCGAGGGCCTGGGCGGTGATGGGGAAGCCGCGATCGCCTAACTGAATGGGGGCTGTGAGCGGCGCGAGGTCGGTGTAGCCGAGGCACTGCAGCAGGAGGTCGAGGACGAAGGATTGAGTGACGGCGGCGGCATCGAGATCGGCGCGGGAGACCTGGGGTGCGAAGGCTTGCCAGGAGGCGGTAGCGATGCGGAAGGCGCGGCCGTATTCGTCGTGGAGTTTGAGTCCCTTGGGGATGGCGTAGTCAGCCTCTTTCTGCGCGGTGGCCTCCCCGCTGGCCGCACGTTCGAGCAGCTCGGGCACGAAGAGAGAGCCTTCGAGCCGGAGGGTGTCGAACGGGGTGGTGTCAGTGAGTTTGCGGCGGCGGGACATGCGGGAAGGAGAATGACGAAATCAGAATGGCGAATGACGAATGGGGGAGGGGACTAAATCAGGGCGACGCGACGATGCGATCTTTTAACTTCTCTTTGAAGGCGCGGATGAACCGATAGAGTTCGCCTTCCTCTGAAGGGAATCGAAAGACCTTCGTGAACCATCCGCTTTCCGAATCATAGGAGACCGAATCGACCATTCCGATGTCATTGAGGATTCGTCGAGGCAGGTCACCTTGAGGGTCGTCATTCACGTTGTTCCAAAAATCCAGCTTGGTAAATCCTTGGCCGGCGCAGTCCACGTGAAGCTTGATATTTCCTTCCCCAAGGCCATGAAAAATCGCCAGTGGAGAAGATGAGTGTGGGTAGGGGGAGAGTTTGTGGAACGGGCTGGCGTCCTGTTGGAATCTATCAAGTACTCGCTGGCAGCGAGAGGCAGGGAGATCGTTCACCATCGAGGCGACTGCCATGGCTGAGTCGTGCTGATGTTGGTCGAGCATCATCTGGTAAAAGTCTTTCATGATTGGTTTGTTCATAAGCGTTCGCCCAAGCTTGAGGATCAATTGACGATACTGACGGAGAACGTGAGCAACCTCCTCCTTGCTGGACGGATCAATATGCGGTTGGGCCGTCTCGTTGCTTATTGATGCGTCGAGGCAAGGCTTTAGCCAGCCGTTGTAAAGGTCGTCTTCGGAACCGTCATCGTACGCGCAGACAACTCGCAGCAAGGGCGAGACCTTCATGCGCTCAGGCTCCGTCCAGCCGGGCGTGTCAGGATGCTTCTTTTGATTCAAGCACAAGTAAACGATGGCCTCACAGGTGTAACCCCAATCGATCGTGACCTTCTCAAGATAACGGACAAGCTGTCGATCCATATCGGGCGCTCCGTTGATCTTGTTCTCGACGATGATCGCCTTGTGGCTCGTCTCGTCGTAAATCAGCAAGTCGATTCTGCCATCCTCGCGGATAACTTGGACACCTTGGTAGTCTGCGACGTTGATTGCCACGCCATGTCGCTTCCTCAGAAAGTCCAAAAACAGACGGAGGAAAAGGTCCCCGTGGCCATGGCTGCCTGATGTAGAGATTAACGCCTCCATCATATCACTGTGGAGGTTCTCCTTGTGATACACGTCGGAAATCAGATGGAACAGATTGAAGCCCATATCGACTTCTCTGTTCTTCATGAATCCCTTATATCTGCGGGCAAGCTCGACAATGGGGGCACTTTGAAGCCACGCTGACAGATGACCGCTGAGTAGCGGGCTTGAAGTGTTCTCTTCATGCAATGCGCGCTCGGGACTCATGGTCTGCGACGGGAGGGTGAGGCATCTGCTTTCTCGGTCGGCGTGAGACGCTGTTGAGCGAGTTGAACGGCGTGATGGAGCTTTTGTTTGAGGAGCTTCTTTGGCGGGAGGGCGGTGAGGTATTCGGCGACGCGGATGCCGCGGGTGGCGAGTTCGAAGACTTCGATGCGTTCGTCGGATTTCTCGGCGCAGAGAATGAGGCCGAGGGGCTCTTCTTCGCCGGGGCGCATCTCGTGTTTCTTCAGCCAGCGCATGTAGAACTCCATCTGGCCGACATCGGCGGGAGCAAACTTACCGAGCTTGAGATCAATGATGACCAGCCGGCGCAAGCTGCGGTGGTAGAACAGGAGGTCGAGGTAGAAGTCGTCGCCATCGACGACGATGCGCTTTTGGCGAGCGACGAAAGCGAAGTCGCTGCCGAGTTCCACGAGGAAGGACTCCAGATCGCGTAGGATGGCGGATTCGAGATCCTTTTCTGAGTAGGTGTCCTTGAGGCCGAGGAAGTCGAGCAGGTAGGGATCGCGGAAGACGAGGTCAGGCGTGATGCGGTCCTGCTCGCGGAGGTCGGCGAGTTCCTTTTTGATGAGCTTGTCGGGCTTCTTTGAGAGGGCGGTGCGCTCGTAGAGCATTCCGTTGATCTTCTCGCGCAGGGCGCGTGTGCTCCAACGCTCAACGCGGCACATTTCGGCGTAGAAGTCACGCTGGTGGGGCTTGTTGAGCGGGAGGAGGTCAACGAAATGTGTCCAGTTCAATTGTGTCGTCAGTGCCGACACAATCTTGGCATCGGGGAAAACATCCGAGAACTGGATCATGCGCCGGAGGTTGCGCTCGGCGAAGCTCTTGCCGAACTCAGCCTCCAATTGTGTCGCCAGCGCCGACACAATCTGGTCTCCATAGCCAGCCCGCTTCTCCTTGAGGACGTCCAGGCGGATGCGCTCACCGACCTTCCAGTAGAGCAAAACAAGGGCCGCATTGACGCCGCGCGAGACGGTCTCCCT
>JBIPLL010000696.1:0-3559 GCA_044368425.1 Beijerinckiaceae bacterium | reverse complement strand
TGACCCCGCCAGCGCCGCCAGCTTCGTGGTCGCGGTCATAGGCCACTACGTCGGCGCCGGCGCCGCCGTCGATGACGTCGTTCCCGCCCAGCCCGCGAAACACATTGTTGAGAGCATCGCCGGTCAGGTTGTCCACCTGTGCGGTGCCGCGGACAGCCTCGATGCCGCTCAACGTGTCGGTATTGCCGAAGCCGTCCGTGGCCACGCCGGTTGCAAGGTTCACTGTCACGCCAAGCGTGCCGCCGGCGGCCGCATCGCGTTCGTAGCGGACTTCATCACCACCAAGGACACAGGTGATCGTGTCGTTGCCGGCGAGACCCCAGAAGATGTCTCCGTCGAGACCGACGAAGTCGCTTCCCAGGAAGACATCATTGCCGGCCGTGCCCCGTAGGCCCTGTATCCCGAAAAGCGTGTCGGTGCTGCCGAAGCTATCGCGTGCGCGGTTCGCCTGCAGCAGGACACCGCCAAGGGTGGCCGCGGAAGCTGAGAGGTTCACGAGAACCGCGCCACCGCCGCCATTACTGGCATCGAGATCGTATCGAACGGTGTCGATACCATCTCCGCCTGTAATGGTGTCGTTCCCTCCGAAGGCGATAAAGACGTTATCGTCTGCGTTGCCTGTCAGGGTGTCGGCCTGTGCCGTTCCTCGCACCCGTTCGATACTGACAAGTGTGTCTGTCGTCCCGAATCCGTCGGTGGCAATGCCCGTCGCCAGATTGACGGTCACGCCGGCCGTGCCGCCTACCGTCGCATCCCGGTCGTAGCGAACCTCGTCGCCCCCGGCCCCGCCATTGAGCGTGTCGTTGCCGCCCCGTCCTTCCAGCTGGTCGTCCCCGCTGCCAGCGACCACCGTATCCGCGCCGCCGCCCGCGAAAAAGGAGTCGCCGACCGCATCCTGCAATTCCGCAACGGTCCCGCCCGTGAAGCCTGTCAATGTTCCCGTCGCTGCATTTGCGACGTCGTTCCCTGATGTCCCTGCGAAAGTAGCCATCGCCTCTCTCCCTGAAAAAGTTATCTGCCGCTCTACTCGGCCGACTTCAACCCGATTGAGAATGCGTTCGCCAAGCTCAAGCCGCTGCTCCGGAAAGCCGCCGAGAGCACCACCGACGCCCTCTGAAACGCCGATGGTCACCTCGGTGACCTGTCCTCGCCCGCCGCCAGATTTTCAAAGATAGTGACGTGCCTTTATTCTCTCCGAGTGGCGTCAACTCGGCGCGGCCTGATGGTCGCTAGGGCAGGGGACATTCCGAGACTTTTTTGGTTTGTTCGATAGAGCCCACTAGAACAGGAAATCCCCTGCCGTGAGCTGGCCTGGGGCAACGCCTAGAAACCAGACCTGGGTGCCTGCGCCGGCCACCAGCACGCTGCCGTTTATCGCGCCCGAGAAGCTGAGATTAGCCTGCACCTGCGCGAAACTGGTGAGCGAGGTACCAGAGAGTTGCACCACGTCGTTGACCCCGCCAACCTCGAAGTCGATCAGTACCTTGGTACCCGAATTTGGCGCGATCACGAAGGTGTCGTTACCTCCGCCCGTGGCTCCGTCCCCGCCGTAGAAATAGTCGAAGCCCGTAGGCCCGCCGATCAGCGTGTCGTTCCCGTCGCCGCCCACCAATACGTTGAAGGCGTTGACCGTCGCGTCCGTGGCGCGCAGCGTGTCGGCGCCGCCCTGACCGTAAAGCCAGTCCTGGCCAAGGCCGCTCTCCAGCGTGTCGTCATTATCCCCGCCCACGATGATGTCGTTGCCGTCGCCCCCGATCAGCGTGTCGTTGCCACCAAAGCCCCACAGATTGTCGCCGCCGCCAAGACCCTCCAGCCGGTTGGCATTGTTGTCGCCGAGGAGAAAGTCGTCGCCTGAGCCGCCGCGCAGGTTTTCGATACCGATCAGCGTGTCTACCGTGAAGTCGGGCTGGCCGACCCGCTGCACAGCGAAGCCGCCCAGAAGGTTCGCCGCCACCGCCAGCGTATCCTCGGCATAAGACGCCTCGTCCACCCCTGGCCCGCCATCCAAAGTGTCGTTGCCTTGTTCTCCAGCGAGAAAGTCGTTGCCGCCGCCACCATTTAGAACATCATCACCAAGCCAACCTACCAGCTGATCGCTATCATCTTCACCGAACAGAAAATCATTGCCGTCCCAACCATCGAGAGAGTCTGCGCCCGCGCCGCCATAGAGCGTATCATTGCCTCCACCGCCATCGAGAAAGTCCGCCCCACCGAATCCAAAAAACTCATCATCCCCAAGCGCGCCGACCATGAAGTCGGGCCCGCTAAGATTTGCAATGATCAAGTTGATATCATCAGTGTTGCTTGCGGTGAGCGCGACCGAAAGCAAGGAAGATACGGGAACTGACACGCTTTGGATGGTGAAAAATCGTCCAGAAGCTCCGCCGGCTTCGAATCCGGTAACGGTTCCGGCAATTGGCCGACCAAAAGAATCATAAGTGAAGCCGGAACCCAGAAAGAGGTCATAGAAGCCACCAGCATAATCTGCTCTAAAGCTTGTCGACGTTGACGTATATGAGGATGCAGAAAAGACCGAATTTAAATTAATATCAGACAAGCGAAACCTTTGGGTTCCAAATACTGAAATCTGTGCCATTAAACCTCCCAGTTTTATAAAATCTAACTATTAGAGGCAAAATTTTTTTTATGAGTCAATCAAAAAGTGGGCGCTTTCAAATAAAAATTGACTTGCTGCTCGGATGGCTGAAGTTAGCCTCGACGCTTTAAGAAACACCCGCCTTTTTGTTAATTCAAGACCAGCGCCGAGATCATCCGCCTCGCAGTCACGCTGTATATCTGTTTCTATCTATCATTGCGTAACGTGGGCGACCTGCTCCACGAACGCAGCATGGACATTACCCACGCTATAATCGAGGCGCCCACGCCCTGTGATCCCGCCGCGCTCGACCTGCGCGCCATCCCCGCCACGACCGTGCACATGACCCTCGTCTTCGACGAATACGGCCATTTCGAAGGCATCGTCAGCGCCGGCGACGTGCTGGAAGCCATTACAGGCGCCTTCACCGAAGAAGACGGCGAGGAGCCCGCCATCGTCGCCCGCCCGGACGGCTCCTTCCTCGTCTCGGGCTGGATGCCCATCGACGAGTTCTCGGAACGCGTCGGCCTGCCGCTGGACCGCGACGCCGACTACGAAACCGTCGCCGGCCTCGTCCTCCACGCACTCGGCCACCTGCCCGAAGTCGGCTAACGTGTCACCATCGGCCGCTACGTCATCTGCTGTGACCCCTGCGATGTCCTCCAGATGAGGCTAGAGTCCGGACCGAAGGAAGGACCGGACCATGAAGCGATCGAGGTTCAGCGAGGAGCAGATCATCGCCGTGCTGCGTGAGCAGGAGGCGGGTGTTTCGACCGCCGATGTCTGCCGCAAGCACGGGATCAGCAGCGCGACGTTCTACGCCTGGAAGGCGAGGTTCGGCGGGATGGACGTATCGGAGGCCAAACGGCTGAAGGCGCTCGAGGACGAGAACGCCAAGCTGAAGCGCCTGCTCGCCGACGCCATGCTCGACAATGTCGCGTTGAAGGATCTTCTCACAAAAAA
>JBIPLL010000373.1:0-3569 GCA_044368425.1 Beijerinckiaceae bacterium | reverse complement strand
CCGCGCCTGATCGGCGTTTTGGCCGTACTTCTCGGGACCATCGTCATCGTGAAGTCCTTTTCCGCGAAGACGGCGGGAGGCGCTGAAATCGGTCCATGGGCGTGGAAGCAGCTGATCCTGATCCTGAGTGCCAATCTGGTCTTTGGTATTCTTCTTGTCGGACTTCCATCGATCAACCTTCCGTCCATGGGGCTGGTCATTGCTGTCTCTGCTCTTGTCTTCGTGGCGAGTATCGCCAGTGGGCAGTTCAAAGTTCGCGAATACGTGATTCTGAGTACGATCCTCGTCGTTGGCGTCTATCTCATCTGCATCAAGATCCTGAACCTCTACGTGCCGCTTTGGCCTGCGATGTTCACGGATTAACGGGGTCACGCCATGGATCTGATCGCAAATCTTTCGCTTGGCTTCAGCGTCGCCTTCACGCCGGTCAATCTACTGTATGCGTTGACCGGATGTATTCTTGGAACGCTGGTCGGCGTATTGCCTGGCATCGGGCCTGTAACCACGATCGCCTTGCTTCTCCCCGCGACCTATACGCTACCGCCGGAATCCGCCCTGATCATGCTGGCGGGCATTTTTTACGGTGCGCAGTATGGCGGGTCGACGACGGCGATTCTCGTTAACCTTCCGGGCGAGACCTCCTCGATCGTAACGTGTCTGGATGGGCACCAGATGGCCAAGCGCGGCAGGGCTGGCCCCGCCTTGGCGGCCGCAGGTCTGAGCTCGTTCTTCGCCGGATGTATCGGAACGCTGGTTCTTGCGGCCTTTGCTGCGCCGATGATCAAGCTCGCACTGAACTTCGGTGCGGCGGAATATGTCGCTCTCATGGTCGTCGGTCTGATCGGGGCCGTGGTCCTCGCCTCGGGCCCGGTTCTGAATGCCGTCGGCATGATCCTGGTCGGATTGCTGCTGGGATCGGTCGGGACCGACATCAATACGGGCGTGCCGCGCTTCAATCTCGGATTCCCGGAACTGTCGGACGGTATCGGCTTCATCATCGTCGCCATGGGGATTTATGGCTATGCGGAGATCGTCCAGAACCTCGCCAATCGCGAGGATGGGCGCGACCTGCTGATGAAGCGCGTGAGCGGCCTGTTCCCGACCCGACAGGACTTCGTGCGCATGGTGCCGGCTGCCCTACGTGGAACGGCACTCGGATCGGTGCTCGGCATTCTGCCGGGCGGCGGAGCCACGCTCGCTGCCTTCGGCGCCTATACGATCGAGCGCCGCACGAAGCTGAAACCGGGCGAGGTGCCCTTTGGCGAAGGCAATATCCGTGGCGTTGCCGCTCCCGAGGCCGCCAATAATGCCGCAGCGCAGACGTCGTTCATCCCCCTGCTGACGCTTGGCCTGCCGCCGAACGCGGTCATGGCGCTGATGGTCGGTGCGATGATGATCCACAACGTTCAACCCGGCCCGCAGGTCATGACGGGCAATCCCTCGCTGTTCTGGGGGCTCATTGCTTCCATGTGGATCGGCAACGCGATGCTCGTCATCCTCAACCTGCCGATGATCGGGGTCTGGATACGCCTGTTGTCGGTGCCCTATCGCTGGCTTTTCCCTGCGATCGTGCTGCTGTGCGCCATCGGCGTCTATTCGACCAACAACAACCTTTTCGACATCTGGTTCGTCGCAGTCTTTGGGTTCATCGGCTACGTCTTCATCAAGCTTCGGCTTGAGCCCGCGCCGCTCCTCATGGGCTTCGTGCTGGGACCCATGATGGAGGAAAATCTGCGTCGTGCGCTCAGCCTCGCCCATGGCGACTGGACCGTCTTCGTGCGCAGGCCGATTTCCGGGACGTTGTTGGCGATAGCTGCCGTTCTGATCGTCATGCTGTTCCTGCCCGCCTTCAAGGCCAAGCGCAAGGAAGCCTTTGTCGAGGAATAACAAGCACCAGGGCCGGGGCCGCCAATGCGGCCTAGCCTTCATCCATTCAGCCCAGAGACAACCATCGCCCAGAATCTGCCCGTTTACAATTTCGATAATGAGAGTTGACATCCCTCATTGTGAGATGATGATCGAGGCAATGGCGAGCCGGCGGCTCACGGAAAGGAAACCGACATGCCGAAAGGCGCAGAACTGATCACCGAGTTTCTGGTCTCCCAGAAGGTGCCCTACATTTTCGGCATCTGCGGACATGGCAATGTCGGCATGCTTGATGCGCTCTATGACGCACGCAACGACATCAAGTTGATCTCGCCGCGTCACGAGCAGGTGGCCGCCCACATGGCGGATGGCTACTTCCGCGTGAAGCATGAGGCGGTGGCGACATTGACGTCGTGCGGCCCCGGCTCGGCCAACATCGTCATGGGCACCGCCCTGGCCCTGACCGATTCCTCGGCCTTTCTCGCGATCACGGCCAATGTGCCGACCTCGCAATTCAACCGCAGCCCGTTCCAGGAGCTGAACCGCCACAATCAGGCCGACTTCACCAATGTGATGCGCCCGGTCGTCAAGCGCAGCTTCCAGCCGACGCGCGTCGACATGCTGCCGCTCGCGCTGCGCCAGGCCATGTCGACCATGCTCTCGGGCCGGCCCGGCCCCGTCCATTTCGACGTGCCCTTCAACGTGTTCCAGGAGGAAGACGATGTCAGCCTCGAACATGGCGGGCAGGTCATCCTGAACGAGCGTCGCAGCGCCGCGTCCGACGAGGACATCGCGCGCGTCGTCGAGATGCTGACGACGGCGCGCCAGCCCGTGCTGTTCATCGGCCATGGCGTTACGATTTCCGAGGCATCGGAAGAACTGAGCGCACTGGCTCGCCGCCTGCGCATCCCCGTCATCGCCTCGCCCAACGGCATGGGCTGCCTTGACATGGAAGACCCGCTGTCGCTGGGCTTCATCGGCCGCAACGGCGCCTATCCCGCCAACCAGGCCGGCCGCAATGCCGATCTCGTTCTGGCCGTCGGTGCGCGCTTCGACGACCGCTCCTCGTCCTCGTGGATGCCCGGCTATTCGTGGAACTTCCCCACGACCAAGCTCATCCACGTCGATGTGGATCATGCCGAGCTTGGCCGCAATTACGAGCCGGATCTGCCGATCCTCGCCGATGCACGCAGCTTCCTGCGCCAGCTGTTGGCGGAACTTGACCGCCGCGACATCCATGCAGGCGAGTCCGCGAAGGCGTGGACCGCACGCGTCGATGCCTGGCGCGAGGAATGGTCGGAATTCACCCGGCCCAACTTCGCGCTCCACACAACGCCGATCCGTCCCGAGCGCATCGTCGCTGATTGCCGGGCTGTCCTGCCCGACGATGCAATCATCACCTTCGATGCGGGCGTGCACCACAACTGGTTCATGCAGTTCTGGAACGCACGCCGTCCCCAGACGATGCTCAATTCCTGGGGCTTCTCCGGCATGGGCTTCGGACCGGCCAGCGCGCTTGGCGCCAAGCTGGCCGCGCCCGACCGCCCGGTGATCTCGGTCTGCGGCGATGGCGGCTACGCGATGGTGCCGCACGTCCTGTGCACGGCGGTCGAGTTCGACATTCCGGTCGTCTGGGTGGTCTGGAACAACTTCGCCTGGGGCGCGATCCGCGACATCCAGTATGGTCTCTTCGACGGTCGCGA
>JBIPLL010000370.1:0-3581 GCA_044368425.1 Beijerinckiaceae bacterium | reverse complement strand
CCGATCGACTTGATATGATCGCGATGGGACGTTCCAACGTTATCTGGCGTTACGGCACAAGGATAATTGCCGATCTCGAAAAGATCGGGCGTCTTGCCGGCCTCTCCGATGTCTAGAAAAATACACGGGTCGGTGATTGCGGGCCTGGCGTGCGCGCTTGCGGTCATTGCCGGACTGCTTGCCTTGCCTGATCGTCTGCGTGTGCCGGTCCGGGAGGCTGGCTTTGACCTTGCTCTCTTGGCTGCGGCTCACACAGGGCCGGACAAAGGTCGCATGGTCGTTGTCGACATCGATCGCGAAAGCCTTGCGCGGCAGGGCAGTTGGCCATGGCCACGCGAACGACTTGCCGCGCTTGTCGAGCGCAGCATCGACCTTGGCGCTGTGGCCGTGGGCCTCGACGTTGTTCTGGTTGGCACTGATCCGCGATCACCCGGCACTGCGGCCAGGCGTCTGGCTAGCGAAACCGGAATTGCTGCCTTTGCGGAATTGGCGGAGGCCTTGCCGGATGGCGACCATCGTCTCGCCGAGACCGTGCGCACGCAACCGATTGCACTGGGTTTCGTCCTTGATCCGACAGGCGTTCCGCCTCCGCCGTTCACTCCTTTTCTGACGCGCCAATTTCCGGCTTTGGACAATCTGTGGTCAAATCGCGGAGTGCAGGGACCCTCACCCGACCTGATACAGGCCGCTGCGGGGCTCGGTTTTGTTTCACTTCCGGGAGATGCCGACGGGATTGTGCGACGCGTTCCCGTTCTGGCTATTGTGGACGGCCGCCTCGCACCCGGCCTTGCAGCCGAAACGATGCGGCTGGCGACTGGTGCGGCCGGGTATCTGTTGGCAGGACCGAACCTCGAAATCCACATCGGTGATCATGCCCTCCGGCTGCCTGAAGACGGAATGCTGCGTCTTGTCCCGCGTTGGGCTGACGCGCGGCAAGTGTCAGCCCATGCAGTGCTCGATCTGTCCCTGCCGGCTGCAGCGCTGGCGGGTCGGATCGTCCTCATCGGCTCGTCAGCACCGGAACTCGGAGGCCTGCGATCAAGCGCTGGCAGCCCTTTGAAGCCCTCTGTCATGCTTCAAGCGCAGGCCATGGCGCAGATCGAGGCAGGCGTTTCTCCGACACGAATCGAGCATGCCGTCATTATCGAAACTGCGCTAGCAGTGACGCTTGCCGCTGCCGGAATCTGGCTTGCGATCCGCCTCTCGCTTGCGCTCGGACTGCTGGGGCTCGCGTCTCTTGCCCTGCTTGCCGCCGCATTTCAGGCATGGCTTGCTGGCCATGACCTTTTATTCGATGCCTTGCCGGCTGTTGCGGGGATCATGACCGCCTTTTTTGTCACTTCGCTCGTTTCATTCGCCGCGATGAGGCGGAGCGAGGGGCTTCTCCGCCGACGCTTCGCCCAACGCCTTGCCCCGGGGGTGGTCGAGCGCATCGTCGCCCAACCCGAAAGCCTCCGATTACAAGGCGAGCGTCGGATCGTGACGGCAATGTTTTCGGACCTTGAGGGCTTCGCGAAAACGGCAGCTGCAACCGAGCCAGAGCAATTGATTGCTGTGCTGGACGGCTATTTCGAAGGCGTATCGTCGATCATCGTGCGCCATGGTGGTATGGTCGATAAATTTGTCGGCGACGCAGTCAATGCGTTCTTCAACGTGCCGCTGGATCTCGCAGACCATGCGGACAAGGCTGTCATTTGCGCATGCGAGATCGTGGAGTGGACGAACGAGTATCGCAAGGCAGGCCTCGCAGCCAGCATCGGGCTCGGTCGCACACGGATTGGCATCGAAACCGGCGAAGCCGTTGTCGGGGACGTTGGCCTGGCGACCAAACTCGATTACACGGCCCATGGCATTGCCGTCAGCACTGCCGCGCGGCTTGAGAATCTGAACAAGACGTACGGGACCGATATCTGCGTTGGCCCAGTAGCTGCCTCCGCCTGCCGGATGACACAACTTCGGTCGCTTGGAGCGGCGGAAGTGAGAGGTATTGGTATGTTCGAGGTCTTCTCGCCGGAATTGGCCGGGCTACCTCCGAGTGGCAAGCGGCTTTTGGATGAAGTCAATCGTATCGAAGTTCGTGATCAGCCTTTCCAGGCTTAGTGTGATGTCTGCATGCCGATGTCAGATGAAAATCGGTTTGCCGTTCCGTTGGTTGGCGCTCGCGTCCCGAGTATGAGCAGCGCCCGCCCTGATCGACATGGAGCCGAAGACGTAGTACGTCCGACATCCGCTGTCATTGTGGAACGTCGAGGACCTGCTGCACGAGCGCGGGATCGAAACCACCCATGAGACCGTTTTGTTCTGGTGGAACCGGTTCGGGACGATCTTTGCGGCCGAGATCAGGCGCAGCAGGGTGCAGGCGATGCGGAACTTTCGGCATCAGCGCTGGCATCTTGACGAGATGTTTGTGAAGATCAACGGGGTGAAGCGCGATCTCTGGCGGGCTGCTAACCACGAAGGCGAGGTGCTCGAGAATTTCGTGACGAAGCGCCGGGACAAGAAGGCGGCGTTGACCCGAAGGGCCACGAAGCGAAATTCTTGCGGAAATCGCTTCGACGGCATGGCTCTATCGAGACAGTCGCGACGGATAGCCTTGCGTCGTATGGCGCTGATCTGAAAGCTCTAGGCGCGATCGATAAGCGGGAGATCGGCTGGTGGTTGAACAACCGCGTCGAGAACTCGCACCAGTCTTTCCGACGACGGGAACGCGCCATGCTCCGCTTCCGGCTGATGCGGAGTTTGCAAAAATTTGCCGCCGTCCACGGCTAGATCCACAACCAGTTGGCTGCGCGGCCCTTCGGGTCAACGCCGGGCTTCACCTCACCACCCGCCAGATCTTCAAGGAACGCCGCACCGCCGCGCTTTCCGGGTGGCGCCGTCTCTGCGTGGCCTGATGATCGCCGGGGCAGGGGGCTTTCGGAGACTTTTTGGGTTTGTCTGACAGCATCCGTCCCGTCAATCACGCGACGGATCGGATGCCTCCGGCGTTCCTGCACGGCGCGGAGCCGATCCGTGCATGACCTGAGCGGGGTTGCCCGAGCGCGCTGCGGCGGTGACAAACGCCACGCTCGCGCCCGGCGGCTGTGGGGCGGGGCCTAGGGTGAGACGGACGGAACGGCGATCCTGAACATTTCTGCCGCGACCTCGCGGAAGCGATCGACCACCGGCGTGGCCCGCTTCGGGCGCCAGACGAGTGACAGCACGACCGACGGCATGTCCTCGGCGATGGGGAGGAGGCGGATCTGGTCGGTCGTGAAGCGCCGGGCAAAGCTCGGCGAAATCGCGATGCCGAAGCCGGACGCCACGAAGCCGATCTGCGACAGGATCGTAGGCACCTCGTATTCGATGCGCGGGCTCAACCCGATCTTGGTGAAGGCCGATATGATGTGGTCATAGTGATAGGGAGAGATCTTGCGGGGCGGGAGGATCAGCGGCTCGGCCGCCAGCTTGTCGAGCGACAGCAGCGTCTCGCCGCTCAGCGGGTGCCCCGCCGGAACGAGCGCGGAAAAGGTCTCGTACAGGATCGGCTGAATCCCGAGCGAAGGGCTGGCCACGTTGCGCCAGACCAGCCCGATATCGAT